>ONJV01000057.1 GCA_900318215.1 uncultured Veillonellaceae bacterium | reverse complement strand
CTGTTGCGCAGGAGGAAGCGAAGCCCGAGGCCAAGGCCAAGGCACAGAAGAAGAAGGCGACGAGTCCCGAGAATATCGTCTCTCTGCTGCAGGTCGATCCGATGGAGCTCGAGATTGGCTACAGCCTGATTCCGCTCGTCGATACGGGACAGGGCGGCGACCTCCTCGACCGCATCGTCATGATCCGCCGCCAGTGCGCGCTCGAGCTCGGCCTCGTCGTGCCGACCATTCGCATCCGCGACAACATCCAGATCAAGCCGAACGCCTACATCATCAAGCTCAAGGGCGTCGAGATTGCGAAGGGCGAGCTCATGCTCGACCATTATCTCGCTATGAACTCGGGCACGGTCTTCGAGGAAGTGCCGGGCATCGAGACGACGGAGCCGGCCTTCGGCCTGCCTGCCCTCTGGATTCCTGACAGCGAACGCGAGCAGGCAGAGCTCAACGGCTACACGGTCGTCGATGCCGTCTCCGTGCTCGCGACGCACCTCACCGAGGTCATCAAGAGCCACGCGTCCGAAATCCTCGGCCGCCAGGAGGCGCAGAACCTCGTCGACAACCTCAAGAAGACGAACGAGACGCTCGTCAAGGAGGTCGTGCCCGACTTGCTCACGGTCGGCGAAGTGCAGAAGGTCCTGCAGAACCTGCTCGCCGAGCGCATCTCGATTCGCGACATGGAGACGATTTTCGAAGTGCTCTCGGATTATGCGCGCGCGACGAAGGACACGGAAATCCTCACGGAGTACGTGCGCCACGCGATGGCGCGCCAGATTACGCAGGCGAATGTGCAGAACGGACAGCTGCCGTGCGTCACGCTCGACCCGGCGCTCGAAAACCGCATCGCGGGCGGCGTCCAGCGCACGGATCACGGTTCGTACGTGAGCCTTGATCCAGATTCCATGAAGCGCCTCGTCACCTCGCTCGACACGGAACTGCAGAAGCTCACGAACATGGGCTACCAGCCCATCGTGCTCACGAGCCCGGCGGTGCGCCTCTATTTCCGCAAGCTCGTCGAGCGCAGCGTGCCGGGCATCATCGTGCTCTCGCAGGCCGAAATCGAGCAGAGCGTTGAAATCCAGATCCTAGGGGTGGTGAAAATCTAATTGCAGATTAAAGTGTACAAGGCAGCGACGATGAAGGAAGCCATGCAGCAAGTCAAGGCGGAGCTCGGCGCCGATGCTGTCATCCTGCATACGAAGAAATACCGCGAAGGCGGCATCCTCGGCTTCAATGCACGGGAAGTCGTCGAAGTGACGGCCGCCATCGAGGATACGGCGGAGCCGCCAAAGAAGAAGGGGACACCGAAAAAAAAGGCGCCTGCGAAGCGCAAGAGCCGCATCGACGTCGTCTCGGAACCGGAAAGCGATGAAATTCCGCCCGTGACGACGGCGCGGCAGAGCCGCGGTCTCCATACGTATCAGAACGCTGCCCCTGCGGCCGGGGCCCCCGCACCTGCGGCAGCAGCTCCCCAAGCACCGCAGACGCCGGAGGAGCAGGCCGCAGCGCAGGCGCGTTTCGACGCGCTCATCGATGCGCTGTCAAAGCAGACGGAGGCGGCACTTGCCAATCCGCATATCATCAAGGCGGACCAGGTGGCATCAAGAGCAGCCAGTGCAGCAGCAGCGCAGCCGCAGCCGGAAGCGCCTTCCGATGCTCCCCAGGCGGCACCGCAGAATCCGCCGGAAGCCCCGGAGGCATCCGCCTCACAGGACGGTACAGGGGACGGAGAAGATGAGGACGAAGAGGAACAGCGTGCAGGAGACGAAGCGATGAAAGAAGAGCAAGACAAGATTCGCGAGCTCCAGGAAGAGCTCGCGCAGATGAAGACGCTTCTCGCACAGGTCATGGTGAAAGACCAGCCCAAAGGCGTGCGCACGCTGCAGGAAGCGCTCGAAGATCAGGAGGTTTCCGCAGACATCCTGCACGACCTCGCGGCGACGGTCACGGCGGGCGACACCGTGCGCGACAGCCTGACGAAGGAAGCGCATGACGCGCTTTCGGGCTATCTTGCGGACAAGGTGCATTTTTCCTCGGGCTTCGAGGAGGACAAGCCGGCGCGCGGGCCGAAGATCATCGCCCTCATCGGAGCGACGGGCGTCGGCAAGACGACGACGCTCGCGAAGATTGCGGCGCGCTTCGTGCTCGAGCAGGGCATTGACGCCGCGCTCATCACGGCGGACACATACCGCATCTCGGCCGTCGAGCAGCTCAAGACGTACTCTGACATCCTCGGCCTGCCGCTCGAGATTGTCTACACGCCGCAGGAGCTCAAGACGGCCATTCATAAATTCCGCAAAAAAGATCTTCTCCTTATTGACACAGCCGGCCGTAGCCAGCATAATGAGTTCCAGATGAAGGAACTTTGCGACTTCCTCGCCGTGCATCCTCGCATCCAGCGCTACCTCGTCATGAGCGCGACGACGAAGAACCGCGATGCCGCTGACATCCTCGAGAAGTTCTCCGTCTGCGAGCCGGACCATGTCATTTTCACGAAGACGGACGAGACAGCGAGCGTCGGCTTGATTCTCAATCTCCTCTATGAGAAAGAGCTCAGCCTCGCGTTCTTCACAAACGGGCAGAGCGTCCCTGACGACATCGTGCCGGCAACGTCTGATGCGCTCGCCGACCTCCTGCTGAGGGAATGACGATGGATCAGGCAGAACGTTTGCGGAAGCTCGTCGAGCAGCATCCCGTTTCCGAACATGAACATCCGGGGGCGAAGAACCCTCCGGCCTCTCCGCAGGCGTCGAAAACGGCGAAACAGGCGAAAACGCCGAAACCGCAAAAGCCCGCCCGGCCGCGGCGGCCGTTTTCGACGAACGCGCGCGTCATCGCTGTCACGAGCGGCAAAGGCGGCGTTGGCAAGACGAATTTTACGGTCAATCTCGCCATCGCCCTGCGCGCGGTCGGCAGCCGCGTGATGATTCTCGATGCGGATCTCGGCATGGCGAATGTCGACATCGTGCTCGGCTCATCTTCGAAGAAATATCTGCTGAACCTCCTGGAAGATGACATGGATCTTGCCGACGTGCTCGTTCATGGGCCGTACGGCGTCGATTTCATCCCGGGAGGCTCCGGCATCGAGAAAGCGCAGACGCTCGACGACGACAAGCAGAAGATTCTGTTGCGGAAGCTCGCAGGCGTCGGCGCACTCGCCGACATCATCCTGATTGATACGGGCGCGGGCCTCGGGAAGAATGTCATGGACTTCATCCTCGCGGCCGACGAGGTGCTGCTCGTCACGACGCCGGAACCGACATCGCTGACGGATGCCTATGCCGTCATGAAAGCCTACAGCCGCTATGCGGAGAATCCGAACCTCCAGCTCGTCGTCAACCGCATCTACGATGAACGCGAGAGCCGCGAGGTCGCGGAGAAGCTGCAGCAGACGGCCGGGCGCTTCCTCCATCTGGATGTCGGCTGTCTCGGCTATGTTTATGAGGATGCGAGCGTCCTGCGGGCCGTGCGGCGGCAGACGCCGTTCGTCGTCGCGTCCCCGGATTCGATTGCTGCGCGCTGCATCCGTGCGATGGCGCAGGGAGTCCTTTATGGCGCCTCGCCGCGTGTCGATCGCGGCTGGCGCGGATTTTTGCAAAGGATTTTCCATTTTTCACGTTAAACATGGAGGAACTTTTCTATGGCAGGCGAAATAATAAAAGCAGGGAATGTATTGAAGATCGGACAGCGCATCGAGTTCTTCGTCGATAACGATGACAACCGCTACGCGAGCCGCATCGAGGACATGACGAAAGAACAGATCGTGGCTGCCCTGCCGCTCAATAAGCAGCGCGTCCCGGTCATCCCGCGCACGGGTGCGCGCATCTATGCGCTTGCCATCGGCGACCAGTGCCGTTATCGCTTCTTTTCGACGTATCTCGGCACGGATCGGATTGACGGCCGCATCCCCGTCTGGCGCATCACGCGCCCAGAGACGGTCGAGCGCCATCAGAACCGCGAGTTCGTGCGTGTCCGCGTCGATCTCCGCGTGCGCGTGCGTGTTGTCGGAGAGGACGGCACGATTGGCGAGCCCATCGAGACACGCACGCTCGACCTCTCGGGCAACGGCGTCGCGCTTGTCATGCCGAAGCCTGTGAAGGTGGACAGCCAGATGGCGCTCGAGGTCTTCGACATCCCCGACATCGGAACCTTGGAAGTCATGGGCCGCGTGGCGCGCTGCCAGAAGGTCCAGCTCGATGAAGAGCACGCCCTCTACCATGTCGGTGCGCTGCTCGAGCACATCGAGCGCCGCACGATGAACCAGATTGTCCGCTACCTCTTCTCCGTGCAGCGCAAGGCCATCGCCAAGGGAATCACTGAAAATCTCTGAAATGCTTTAAGGGGGAAGCAGGATGATTCAAATTCTCATCGCTGACGACTCCGCCTTCATGCGGAAAGTGCTGACGGACCTTTTCAAAGCGCAGCCGGATTTCGAGGTCGTGGGCACGGCCATCAACGGCCGCGATGCGGTCGAGAAAGTCAAGAAATACCATCCGGATCTCTTGACACTCGACGTGCAGATGCCCGTCATGGACGGCCTCAATGCGCTGGCCGTCATCATGGAGATTGCGCCGATGCCGGTCGTGATGCTCTCGAGTCTCACGAAGGAAGGGACGGATGAGACCATCCGTGCGCTGTCACTCGGCGCCGTCGACTTCATCAGCAAGGCGGGCGGCTCCATTTCGCGCATCGATACGATTGAAGAAGACATCCTCGCAAAATGCCGCGCGGCGGCGAAAGCCAACGTCAAGAGAGCCATGAAGGGCGCGCGTGCTGCCGAACTTGCAGAACGGGAGCGCCGTGCCAAGGAAAAGGCGGAACCGCCGCGCATGCATCATGTCGAGCTTCCGGCGCGGCACAACCCGTTTGGCACGAAGCCTGCGACGGAGGAAAAGAAGCCGCGGAACCCCTTCGGGCATCATGAGAATCCGCTCCTGCAGAAACGGAAGCCGACACTCACGCCGCATGCGCAGCCCGCGCCGAATGTAAAGGCGTCGGGCGCGGGGAGCGGCAAGCTCGTCGCCATTGGCACGTCGACGGGCGGCCCGCAGGCACTGCAGAGCGTCATCACGCGGCTGCCGGGCGACTTGCCGTGCGGCGTCGTCGTCGTGCAGCACATGCCGCCAGGATTCACAAAGTCCCTCGCGAACCGGCTCGATTCCCTTTCGAAGGTCTCCGTCAAGGAAGCCGAGGACGGGGACGTCATCGAGCCCGGCCACGTCTACATCGCACCGGGCAACTACCACATGCGCGTTGCCTCGGAGGGCAGCAAGCGGAAAATCGTCCTGAGCCAGGACCCGCCCGTCGGCAACCACCGGCCGGCCGTGAATGTGCTCTACGACTCCGTCGCGCCCGTCGGCAAGAACCTCGTGGCCGTCATCATGACAGGCATGGGGTGCGATGGCACCGAGGGCATGAAGAAAATCAAGGCACAGGGCGGATATTCCATCGCCCAGGATGAAAGCACTTCCGTCGTCTACGGCATGCCGAAGTCCGTTGTCGATGCCGGCCTTGCTGATGAAGTCAGGCCCGTCACCGACATCGCGAGGGCGATCGTGGCCGCGGTCGAGAAATAAAAGGAATTAGGGGGAGTACAAATATGGATACGAATCAGTACATGGACATGTTCCTCGACGAGTCCCACGAGCATCTGCAGTCGCTGAACGACGGCCTCCTGAGCCTCGAGGACAACATGCAGGACACGTCGGTCGTCAACGAGATCTTCCGCAATGCGCACACGCTGAAAGGCATGTCCGCGACGATGGGCTACAACAAGATCGCAGAGCTCACGCATGAGATGGAAGACGTCCTCGACCTCATCCGCAAGGATCAGCTCGATCTCAACGAGGACATCATCGACACGCTGTTCAAATGCGTGGACTCGCTCGGCCAGATGATCGACAGCGTCGGCAATGGCGAAGCGGAAGACGTCGTCGATGTCTCTGATCTCGTCAAGAAGCTCAGCTCCATCTCGAAGCCGGACCAGGCGGCAGCGGCGGCTCCCGCAGCCGCTGCGCCGGCGGCTGGCGGCGCTGCACCGGCAGCGGCTTCCGGCATCTCCATCGAGCTTTCCGATGTCGACAAGGATGTCATCAAGCAGGCGCAGGCACAGGGCCTGCAGGCCATCCATGCGCGCATCACGCTCGCTGATACCTGCCTGCTGAAATCCGCGCGCTCCTACATGGTCATGAACGCGCTCGACGAGATCGGCGACGTCGTGAAATCCGTACCGAGCTCTGAAGACCTCGAGCAGGAGAAATTCGACAAGAGCTTCGATGTCATCGTCGTGACGTCGCAGGAGGAGAAAGGCGTCCAGGATGCCATCAACTCCATTTCGGAAATCGCGAAGGTCGAGACGAACGTCGTGAACCTCGACGAGAAGAAGGAAGAGCCGAAACCGGCAGCAGCACCCGCACCAGCACCGGCAGCGCCGGCAGCCGCTCCGGCACCTGCAAAGAAGGCAGCACCGGCGAAGAAACCAGCAGCGCCTGCCGCAAAGCAGAAAGTCCACCACAGCCAGTCCGTCCGTGTCGATATCGAAAAGCTCGACAACCTCATGAACCTCATGGGCGAGCTCGTCATCAACAAGGTCCGCCTCGAGCAGATCGGCCAGACGCACCGCCTCGCCGACCTCACGGAAACGCTCGAGCAGATGGATCGCGTCACGACCGACCTGCAGAACATCGTCATGAAGGTCCGCATGGTTCCTGTGAGCTCCGTCTTCAACCGCTTCCCGCGCATGGTCCGCGACATCGCGAAGGAACTCAACAAGGAAATCAACCTGACCATCGAGGGCGAGGAGACCGAGCTCGACCGCACCGTCATCGACGAGATCGGCGATCCGATCATGCATCTTCTGCGCAACTCCTGCGACCACGGCGTCGAGGAGCCGGATGTCCGCGAGAAGAAGGGCAAGCCTCGCCAGGGCGAAGTCGGCCTCATCGCGCGTCACGAAGGCAACAACGTCGTCATCATGGTCACGGATGATGGCGCCGGCATCGATGCGAACAAGATCAAGAACAAGGCCATTGAAAAAGGCATGATTACGCAGGAAGAGGCCGACAAGATGGACGACGCCGATGCCGTCCGCATCGTCTTCGCGCCGGGCTTCTCCACGGCAGACCATATTTCCGACATTTCGGGCCGCGGCGTCGGCATGGACGTCGTGCGCAGCAAGATCGAGGCACTCTCCGGCCACGTCGATGTCGAGACGAAGATTGACGAAGGCTCCATCTTCAAGATCAAGCTGCCGCTGACACTCGCCATCATCCAGGCGATGCTCGTGCGCGTGCAGGAAGAGATGTACGCCATCCCGCTCGGCTCCATCGACAGCACGATCAACATCCAGCCGGACGAAATCAAGACCGTCCAGAACAAGGAAGTCATCGTCCTGCGCGGCGAGATCATCCCGATTATCCGCATGGAACGCATGCTTCAGGTGCCGCATGTCAAGGATTCGGACGAGACGTTCGTCGTCGTCGTCCACACGGGCGAGACGAAGGCCGGCATCGTTGTCGACAGCCTCATCGGCCAGCAGGAAATCGTCATCAAGACGCTCGGCAGCCTGTTCACCGGACTCAAGATGTTCTCCGGCGCTACCGTCCTCGGCGACGGCCGCGTCGCGCTCATCCTTGATGTCGCTACGATGATGCAGTAAGGGGAGGTAATCGAACATGGCTAACAACGAAAACAATGTCGCGGCCGAGGAGAACCTGCAGGTCGTCGCTTTCAAGCTCCGCAACGAGGAATACGGTGTCAGCATCCTGAACGTCCAGGAAATCCGCAACCTCACGGACATCACGCGCGTGCCGTTCGCTCAGGATTTCATCAAGGGCGTCATCAACCTGCGCGGCAGCGTGCTGCCGGTCATCGACCTCAAGCAGCGCCTCGGCCTCGAAGAGACGCCGTACACGGATGACACGCGCATCGTGACCGTCACGATTGACGACCTCCATGTCGGCATGCTCGTCGACGCTGTCACGGAAGTCCTGACGCTCACAGCAAAGCCCATCGATGCCAAGAAGGCCGTCAACGGCAAGGAGCTTACGAAGTTCCTGAGCGGCATCGGCAACATCGACGGACGCCTCATCATCATGCTCAATCTGGAAGAGATCATCGGCCTCCCCAAAGAGGGGAAATGAGCCGCGTCAATAGGTGAGGAGAATTCTTTCTATGTCTGATGAAATCAAATTATCGCCGGCCCAGCTCGATGCCTTGCGCGAGATCGGCAACATCGGTGCTGGCAATTCGGCAACGGCGCTTTCGCAGATCATCAACCGCCGCATCGACATGAACGTGCCGCGCGTCTCGATGGTCCCCCTCGACCAGGTGCCGGATCTCGTCGGAGGTCCAGACGCCATCGTCGTCGGCATCTTCCTGCGCGTCTACGGCAAGGCACCGGGCAACATCCTGTTCCTCCTGCCGCAGCGGAGTGCGTTCTATCTCGTCGATACCCTGATGGGAAAGAAGCACGGCGATACGGAGAAGCTCGACTACATGGATGAGTCCGCGCTCATGGAGATCGGCAACATCCTTTCGGGTGCATATCTCAACGCGTTCTATACGTTCACGCAGATTTCCATGCTGCCCTCGATTCCAGCCCTCGCGATGGACATGGCAGGCGCCATCCTGAATGTCGTGCTCGTCCAGCTCGGGCAGATGGGCGATCAGGCACTCGTCATGGAAACGGAATTCCTCGCCGAGGATGATGGCATCAACGGCCATTTCTTCCTCGTGCCGGATCCCGGCTCGCTCGAGACCCTGATCAAAGCAGTAGGAGTTGAATGAAATGGCCGAACTAATCAGAGTTGGGATGGCTGATTACAAGGTCGGCCGCAGCCCAGCTACCATCATAAGTTATGGACTTGGCTCCTGCATCGGCATTTCCCTCTACGACCCGCAGACGAAGGTCGGCGGCCTCCTGCATATCATGCTGCCTGACAGCACGCAGGCGCGCCCGTCCGACAATCCTGCGAAGTTCGCAGACACGGGACTGCCGCTCATGCTCAAGGATGTCCTTGCGCTCGGTGCCGTCAAGAGCCGCCTCGTTGCGAAGATGGCGGGCGGTGCGCAGATGTTCGCTTTTGCGAATGCGACGGACATCATGCGTGTCGGCGCCCGCAACGCCGAAGCCGCGAAGAAGATGCTCCAGCAGCTCGGCATCAAGGTGATTGCCGAGGATACGGGCGGC
This sequence comes from uncultured Veillonellaceae bacterium, assembly GCA_900318215.1. Classification (GTDB taxonomy): domain Bacteria; phylum Bacillota; class Negativicutes; order Selenomonadales; family Selenomonadaceae; genus Selenomonas_C. The sequence continues at coordinate 2,671 of ONJV01000057.1, read as the reverse complement.
ACGTATGGCCGCACGGTTTCTATCAACCTCGAGACGGGCATGTACAAAGTCAAGACCATCGACAAGGGAGAAAAGGAAATCTGATGTTCAAAATCGGTATGGCGCTCACGTTTGCCGTCATCGGGGCGATGATCGTCCTCCTCGCGGGCATCTTCGGCGGCGCTCGGATTTCGACGGCTTTCATCCGCATGTTCTGCACGCTCCTCGTGACGTGCGCGGGTGTCTGGATTTTCCTGTTCATCCTCGAAGCCCGGGGCGTTGTCGATATCGACAAGAAGCTCCGGATCATCGAGGATGAAGAGGAGGCAGAAGTCGCGGAGGAAGCCGAGCTGACGGATGAGGAGTTCGCCGTCATGGCCGCAGAAGCGGAGGCAGAAATCAAAGCGGAAGCAGCGGCTGTGATGGCCGAAGAAGCGAGAGCCGAAGGCGGCACTGAGGCGGGCGAAGCAGCAGAAGGCGAAGAGCCGGAAGCGCAGGAGCCTGCGGACGAAGAAGGCGGCTTCGAGCCGCTTGCGGCAGATGACCTCCAGCATATGGACACGGCAGAAGAGGAAGAAGAAACTCGAGCATCCTGAGCGCAGAGACGGGGAGGTGAACGCGCATGGACACGGAAGAGACCTCCGGCATGGAAGCCCTTACGGAAGACGTCGCAGGCCTCTGGCAGTCCTATTGGCAGACGCATGGCATCGAGGAGCGCAACGAGCTCACGGAGCATTATCTCTCGCTCGTGCGCCTCGTCGCCGGACGTCTCGCCATCAGCCTGCCGCCCTATGTCGATCGCGACGACCTCCTGTCAAGCGGTTTCTTCGGTCTGCTCGATGCTGTCGAGCGCTATGATCCCGAGCGGCAGATCAAGTTCGAGACCTATGCCTGCGTCCGCATCCGCGGCGCGATGCTCGACTACCTGCGCGCGAAGGACTGGATGCCCGTCGCGACGCGCCAGCGCATCCGCAAGTTCAGCGACGCCATCGGCAAGCTCACGACCGAGCTCGGCCGCGAGCCGACGGAGGAGGAGCTGCAGGATGCGATGGGAATGAGCGAGAAGGAATACCGCGCGCTCCAGGGGCAGCTCAGCATGGCGACGGTCGTTCCGCTCGATGACTATCTCAGCACTGAGACGCCGGAACAGGATACGACGAATCCCTCGGCCCGCCTCGAGGCCGAAGAACTCCGGAAGACGCTGGCGAAGGCCATCGACAAGCTGCCGGAGAAGGAGCGCATCGTCGTTGCGCTTTACTACAATGACGAACTCACGCTGAAGGAGATTGCGAACATCCTCCACCTCACGGAGGCGCGCATCTCCCAGCTCCATACGAAGGCGGTCTTCCGCCTGCGCGGCTCACTCGCGCGCATGAAGGCCACCCTGTTATAAAACGGATGAGGGGGTCCGGGACATGGCAGATGAAGGAACGAAAGAAGCCAAGGTCGGCGGCCAGGACGCCGGCTACCTCTTCGAGTTCAAGCCGGAAGGCGTTTTCTTGACCGTCTATCCGACGGCAGAGAGTACGATTCTTTACGAGCTGTCCGATATGCGGCAAATTCTGCATGATTACGGTGTCAACGACTATGACATCCTGACACTCGCAAAGGCCGTGCGGACAGCCGACGGCACGCCCGTGCTCCTCTCGGAGCGCTATACGATGCCAGACGAACAGGAGCTCGCCGACATCGATGCCGGCATCACGCCGCGCAAGAAAGCACCGGAAGAAGCGACGGATTACGCCGGCATGTCCATTGACGTCAGTTCCGACAAGCTCACGGTGACGGTTCACTTCGACATCATGAAGGGCACGCGTGTGCCGACGCCGAAGATGATCAAGGATGCACTCAAAGACAAGGGCATCACGTATGGCATCAGCGACTCGGCCATCGAGAAGGGCTCGAAGTCGCTCGAACCGTTCGTCGCGGCAAAGGGCACGGCACCCGTTCCCGGCAAGGATGCCTTCCTGGATAAGAAGTATGACCTTTCTCACAAGGGCAAACCGAAGATGGTCGATTATGACCGTGTCGACTACAAGGACATGAACCTCTTCGTCCTCGCGCATGCCGGGCAGCTGCTCGCTGTGCGCGTGCCGCAGACGCAGGGGCAGCAGGGCACGAACGTGTTCGGCAAGACCATCCCGACGAAGAATGGCCGCCCCATCCCGCTGACGGCGGGCAAGAACACCGAGATTCGCGACGATGACAAGCTCTATGCCAAGATTGACGGCCAGATTGTCGAAGAGGGAAAGCGCATCGACATCGACCCGCACCTCAAGATTTCGGGCGATGTCGGCGTCGGCACGGGCAATATCGACTTCGTCGGCAGTGTTGAGATTTCAGGCGGCGTCGAGGCTGGCTTCATCGTAAAGGCGTCCGGCGACATCCAGATTGCAGGCGGCGTGGCTGGTGCCGAAGTCGAAGGGCGCAACGTCTTCGTCTCGGGCGGCGTCACAGGACAGGGGCGCGGCAAGATTACGGCGCATGAAGATGTGCGCGCGGCCTTTGTCGAGAATGGCCTCATCGAGGCCAGCCGCGACATCTACGTTTCCGATGTCGTGCTGCACTCGACGCTCAAAGCTGGCCGGAAAATCATCATCGAGGGCGGACGCGGTCTCGTCACGGGCGGATATCTCGCAGCGGGCGAGGAAATCCGCGCCAAGAGCGTCGGCAACCAGGCGTTCGTTGCAAC
>ONJV01000095.1 GCA_900318215.1 uncultured Veillonellaceae bacterium | reverse complement strand
GCGTACCAATGGGACGAAGCGCCCTGCGCCGTGCCCGCCCACGTGATTTCGCCTGTTGAAGCCTGGACAAGGCGCGCCGTGCAGGTGACATAGGTCTTATGCAAACCTGGCAGGACAGCATCGAGGCTCTCCGTGTCCTTCGCGACCTTCACGACGGCGAGATAATCGCAAGGGGAATCGGCAAGCAGGGCGGTCAGCTGCGACTTGCGTCCCGCTGCATCGCTCGCGAGCGCGAGGAAGGCGCGGCGCATGCCGGAGTCTGCCGCATCGAGGTCGATGATGCGCGAGAAGCCCTGTGCCTGCAGCGCGCTCGCGAGCGCGTTCTCGAGCGCCGGATAGGCCGTGCCATCGCTGTCCGTCGCGACGACGGCGATGCGCGGGTCCTCGAGATTCGCGCCGATGATGGCCTTCCGCTGCTGGAGCGTCGCCGTGCGCGCGGAAATGCGGTTTTCGTCCACGTCGGCACGGATCGTGATGCGGTGGACACCGCCAATCGTTTCGTGAGAGAGGACATCATACGAAGAGATGTAGCCCTCCGACTGCGCGTAGATTGTGTCCTGGAGCGTGCGGTAGTTCTGGACTTTCGTGCGGCTGTCGAGATAAACGCCGACCTCCTGCTCGACGGCCGCGCGCATGGCATCGTGGAGCGCGCTGCGCTCGTCCGCGCCCTGCCCCGCGGCCGTGACCAGCGCAGCCTGGGCGCTCGCAGGCATGAACAGGGCGAGCGCGAGCGCCCAGGCTGTGAGATTTGAACGATGATGGATGGACATAAGTAGGTCATCCTTTCTGTCCTGTTTCAAGAGGATTCATGCACTTTTCATCCTATGTATATATTTAATTTCTTATAATATGTCTTTTTACCCCGTTTTACTAAAACAAATTTCCTAAACAAGTTCCTTGGATTTGACTATAGAAATCCTTGGCACAAAGTTGTAACCTGTACAGTATGTGGGGAGAGAAAATAAAAAAGAAACGGAAAGGGAACATGGGATGGAACGAAATTTGAAACGAACGGATCTCGCAAGGAAAATTTCAGAATACCAGAGCACGCATGATGAAGAGCTTGCATCGGAGCTCATGAAGTCGCTCGAACCGCTCGTCATCTCGGTCTGCCGCAAATTCTATATGGACGGCATGGAGCAGGATGACGTGCTGCAGGAAGGCCGCGTCGGCCTCTACAAGGCGATGCGGGATTATCGGCCGGGATACGGGACGACGGTCGTCTCGTTCGCCGTGCGCTGCATCCGCTGCCAGTGCATCACGGCTGTTAAGGCGGCGAACCGCTACAAGCAGCAGATTCTCTCGCAGGCGCTGTCGCTCGACATGACGATGCACGAAGACAACGAGCGCCGCTGCTGGCTCGACATGCTCGTGGACGAGGACGTCCCTGCGCCGGGCGAAGAGATGATGATCGAGGAGAGCATCGAGCAGTGCGATACCATCCTGCGGAATCTCCTGTCACCGTATCATTTCCGCGTGCTCGTCGCGCGCCTCGAAGGCGGCAGCTACACATCCATCGCGCATGAGTTCGGCCGCAACCCGAAATCCGTTGACAACGCACTCCAGCGCGCGAAGAAGCTGATTTTCGGCTACCTCGAAGAGCACGACGACCTCGACGCCTGGATGCTCGAGCACTACTTCGCGCACATCGCCGACCGCAAGTCGGACGACGACGATGCATCGGCTATCGCATGAAGGGCATGAAGGAGTTTCCTTCATTATAATGGGTATGTTTTAGGATATAAAAAACTTCCGCGGGTGTTATCGCACCCGCGGAAGTTTTTTCATGCTTTCGTGCTTGGGGATTTTATTCCGGCTTGTCCTGCAGCGCGGCGAAGCCTTCTTCGCCCGTGCGGATCTTCACGACGTTCGTGACCGGCGTGATGAAAATCTTGCCGTCGCCGTAATGGCCCGTATGGAGGACTTTCTTCGCGACCGCGACGATCTTCTCGGGCGGGATGGCGGAGACGACGAGCTTGACCTGGATCTTCGGGACGAGCTTCGATGCGACTTTCGCGCCGCGGTACATCTCGGCATGGCCTTTCTGCAGGCCGTAGCCGGAGACCGGCGTGACCGTCATGCCCGTGATGCCGATGGATTCGAGCGCAATCTTTAGCGGCTCGAAGCGGTCGCGTGCCGTGATGATAGAGATGCAGGTGAGCACGTGGCCATCCGCATCGACGGCAGGCTGAGCCATCTGCGTGACCGTGACCGGCGTCGGCGGCTCCGTGGAGTCGATCGGGGTCGGTGCGGACGTGGAGCCCGTGACCTCGGGGACCGGCATGAAGTCTGCATAGGCAGAAGCCAGGCCGTGCTCTTCGAAGTCGAGGCCGGCCGTCTCTTCCTTCGCGGAGACGCGGAGGCCGATCGTGTGCTTCAGCACCGTGAAGACAATCGTGATCATGACAGCGACATAGATGGCGACGGAAACGACGCCGATGATTTGCGTGATGAGCATGTCAGCCGTGCCTGCATAGAGCAGGCCGCCATCGACGGCGAAGACGCCCGTGAGAATCGTGCCGAGCGCGCCGCAGACACCGTGGACGGCGACAGCGCCGACCGGGTCATCGACTTTGAGCTTCTGGTCGATGAACTCGACCGCGAGGACGACGACGAGGCCGGCGATAAGGCCGATGGCAAAGGAACCAGCGGGCGAGACCGCATCGCAGCCTGCCGTGATGGCGACGAGGCCGGCGAGCGCGCCGTTCAGCGTCATGGAGACGTCCGGATGGCCGTAGCGGATCCATGTGAAGCACATCGTGGCCGTGGCAGCCGTCGCGGCGGCCAGGTTCGTCGTGACGAAGATGGAGCCAGCGGAAATCAGCGTATCATCGCCCGTCATGGAAACGGTCGAGCAGCCGTTGAACCCGAACCAGCCGAACCAGAGGATGAACACGCCGAGCGCGGCGAGCGTCAGGCTGTGGCCCGGGATGGCGTTGACGGAGCCATCCTTGTTGTACTTGCCGATGCGGGGGCCGAGCATCAGAGCGCCGATGAACGCGCAGATGCCGCCGACCATGTGGACGACCGTGGAACCAGCGAAATCATGGAAGCCCATCTCGCTGAGCCAGCCGCCGCCCCAGGCCCAATGGCCCGAGACCGGATAGATGATGAGGCTGATGAGCAGAGAATAGAAGCAGTACGTCGAGAACTTCGTGCGCTCTGCCATCGCGCCGGAAACAATCGTCGCGGACGTCGCGCAGAAGACCGTCTGGAAGATGACGTAGGCGAGTGCCGGATAACCAGCATCCGGACCCGGATCGAACACCTGGATGAAGAAATCCGGCGTGCCGATGATGCCGCCGATGTCATCGCCGAACATCAGGCCGAAGCCGACAATCCAGAACGCGATGGTGCCGATGCAGAGATCCATGAGGTTCTTCATGACGATGTTGCCGGCATTTTTCGCACGCGTCAGGCCGGTCTCGACCATCGCGAAGCCTGGCTGCATGAAGAAGACGAGTGCAGCGCCGAGGAGAACCCAGATCGTGTCCACACTACTGTACTTTCCGGCGTCCGCCGCATCTGCCGCGAATACGTGCGGCATCGTGGCGAGCACGCCCGCGAAGCTTGCGGCCGCCGACGTGCCGAGCATTTTCATTCTGCATGAAATGTCCATAAATAAGACCCCTTTCGAGCGAGAAAAGGAAAAGGCGTCGCCTTCCAGAATCCAAGCTCTGGAAGACGACGCCTTTGTCGTCGATGATGCCGAGGTGCCGTCCTGCAGCAACAGCACTTCTTGTCCTTTATAATAGACACGGGGTTACAATTTGTCAAGCGGTTTCAGGAAAAAATCTGAAAGCATGCAAACTTCTGCGCAAACTATTTTTTTTGCAAGTTTTTTTCGCGAAAGCACTTAAGTTTTTCCGATTTCCTACGATATATAGGACAAAGGAATGAAGAAAAGCGGGCGGGATGCCTGCAAGGAAAGGAGGGTGACGCGATGAGCACGATTGATGAAATCCGCGAGCAGAGCAAGACGGTCTGGGCCGTGAATCCGCTGACGCAGATGAAGAACGATACGAGCACGGACGACGAGTTCTCGAAACTGCTCGAGAAGATGAAGACGGGCAATGTTTCGGGCGGCTCGGGCGACTCCGGCAGCAGCGACGACACGAAGACGCGGACGGTCACGGAGGTTCTGTCGGACGGCTCCGTCCTCGTCACGGTCTGGGAAGGCAACAAGATTGTTTCGCAGACGAAGACGCATGCAGCGAACGCGCAGGAAAATCTGACCGTCCTGTCCGTGCAGTCGGAATCGGGCGCGGCAAACGCGAAGGACGCGCAGGCGCAGATGCTGGCCGAAAGCTATATCGGTGGCACGGCGAGCGCGGCAGCGCTGGGGCTCAATGCCTTGATGCAGTCGTGACGAAGAGCCAGGCCCCCTCAAGAGGGGGCTGTCAGCGAAGCTGACTGGGGGAGTAGTTGGATGCTGGAGACAAACAAATATGCGGAACGTTGCTAAAGGCTTCAGCAATGCTTGCATCCTTGTCAGGCTATAGCATCCTACTACTCCCACCACCGCTTCGCGGTCCCCCTCCCTCTAGAGGGAGGCTTTCTTTTGTCTTATTGCATAGGTAGATACCTATGGATTCCATCGAAACCACGTATTTTACAGATGGATGTTCCTCCCGTATACTGAGAGCGTGAAAAGGAGGTACACATCCATGAAGATGTTTCGTATGATTTCCGGCCGCAGCCTCGCGGCCGTCGGTCTGCTTGTGACGCTCGCATGCTCGCTCGCGGGCCAGCAGCTCGCGCAGCTGCCGGGGCTTTCGCTCGTCGGCGCGCTCGTGCTCGCGCTGCTCCTCGGCATGGCGCTCCAGGGCGCGCGCGGCCTGCGCGATGCGGCGCGGGCATCGACGCCGTTCATCGCGAACAAGTTCCTGCGCGCAGGCATCATTCTGCTCGGCTTCAAGCTGAACCTCGTGCTGCTCATGGGCGCAGGGCTGAAGAGCCTGTTTGCCGCCATCTTCCTCGTGACGGTCATGGTTTCGCTGAACTATGTCGTCGCGCGCAAATTCTTCGGCGTCGAGCACACGCTCGCACTGCTCACGGCCTGCGGCTCGTCCATCTGCGGCGCGGCGGCCGTCATGGGCGTCTCGGGTGCGGCAAAGGCGAAAGTCGATGATTCCGTGCTCGCCGTCGCCTGTGTCGCCATCCTCGGCACGGTCTTCACGCTCGTGCTCGTCGCGCTCCAGCCCGTGCTCGGTTTCAGCGAGGCGCAGTTCGGCGCGCTTGCAGGCCTGAGCCTGCACGAAATCGCCCATGCTGTCGCGGCGGGCGGCGCGGCTGGCGCTGTCGGAACGGATGCCGCCATCATCGCAAAACTCTCGCGCGTCCTGCTGCTCGCCCCCGTCGCCATCCTCGTCGGCGTCATCGAGGCGCACCGCAGTGCCGTCACGAAAAAAGACGCCATCCTCGCAGGTGCGGACGGCGTCGATGTCGAGCTCGATGGCGCGGCCGCGCAGGGCGGCGCGTCCAAAGGCGGCTTCCTCTCGCATTTCCAGAACGTCCCGATTCCATGGTTCATGGGCGGCTTCCTGCTCGCGAGCGCCATCGGCTCGTTCGTGCCTGCCATCGCAGACTACACCGCCACCCTCGTCACCATCGCCTACCTGCTTCTCGGCATGGCGATGGCCGCCCTCGGCCTCAACGTGAACTTCTCCGTCGTCGCGAAGAAAGGCGCGAAGCCGCTCGCAAGTGCCGGCCTCTGCTCCGTCGTGCTCGTGCTGCTTTCCTACGGCATCGTCGAAGCTTTCTTCTGAGTAACTTCGCGACCGCGACATCCAGCTTCGGACGCCGAAAAAGATGGCCCATGAGGATTCCGTTCGTGTGGCGGTACGATTTGCAGCTCGATGCGAGTTGTGACGTGCCGCCAGCATGCCGGAATCCGCAGGGCCATCTTTTCGCGTCTCGCGCGCGCTTCCAGCTTCGCGACCACGAACTCCCAAACTACCTCACGAAAGGAGCCCCTCTTTCCATGACCCTTCGTCATTTCCGCATCTTCCAGTCCGTCTGTCGTGCGGACGGCATGACGGCCGCGGCTGCCGCGCTCCATATCTCGCAGCCATCCGTCAGCCAGGCCATCCGCGAACTTGAAGAATATTATGGCACGGCGCTCTTCGACCGCTTTGGCCGCCAGCTGCATCTGACGCCCGCAGGCAAAGCGCTCTTGGGCTACGCGACGCACATCCTCGCGCTCGAGCATCAGGCGGGCGAGGCCATGCGCGGCTTTGCCGAACGGAGCCCGATTGCCGTCGGCGCGACGCTCTCCATTGGCGAGAGCGTCTTCGTGCCGCTGCTCGCGGCCTTTCGCGCCGCGCATCCGGGGCAGGAAATCTTTTCGCGCATCGCGAACACGCATGAGCTCGAGAGCCGCCTGCTTGCCGACGAGCTCGACGTCGCGCTGATTGAGGGCGAAGTCACATCGCCGTACCTCACGGCCCGCTCGTTCCTCGACGACGAGCTCGTCTTCCTTGCGGCGCCGTCGCGCGGCCTGTCGGGCGAAGTGCCGCGCGAGGCAGTCGCGGGCGCGCCGTTTTTCCTGCGCGAGGAGGGCAGCGGCACGCGCGACCTCTTCGTGGCGGCGATGAAGGCCGCTGACCTGCCGTTCGAAGTCGCCGGTGTCTACAACAATTCAGCCTCCATCCTCCAGGCCGTCGCCGCCGATTTCGGTTTCGCCGCCCTCTCGCGCCGCATCGCCGCGCCGTATCTCGCGGACGGCCGCCTCGTGACATTCAGCGTCGCGGGCATCGCGTTCCGCCGCACGTTCCGCGTCGTCTGCCATCAGAACAAGTACCTCACGCCCGCCCTGCGGGCGTTTCTCGCGTTCTGCGAGCACGAGGCCGTCCATCTATGAAAGAAGCTCCTGCCATCGCATGTGGCAGGAGCTTCTTTTATTTCCCTACAAAAGGCTCCCTCGCAGAGAGAGCTGTTACGTTATTTTTCAATCATCATGCTGATGATTTCCTTGTCCGTCTCCTTCATGCCGATGCGGCCGAGGCGGCTGATGCTCTGGATTGTGTTCTCGACGCCCTTTTTCACGAGGCCGTCGCCGCCGTAGAACTGCTGGCCGTTCTGGTACATCTCGAAGCCGAGGATGCCCGCATCGACGGCAGCGGAAATCTTGGCCGCGCACGAGGCTTTCGCGCCGTCGCAGACGATGCCCGACGTGATGGCGAGCGCGTTGACGATCGTGTGGATGACGGTCTTGTAGTCCTTCGTGACAATCCAGGCGATGCCTGCGCCCGCACCTGCGCCTGCGCTGACGGCGCCGCAGTAGGCCGAGAGGCGGCCGATGCCCTCTTTTTCGTGCAGCGTCACGAGGTTCGAGAGCAAGAGCGCGCGGTAGAGCTCTTCCTGCGTCGCGTGATATTCCTTTGCGTACTCGATGACGGGCAGCGAGACCGTCATGCCCTGGTTGCCGCTGCCCGAGTTGATGACGACGGGGAGCTCGCAGCCGTTCATGCGGGCGTCACTGCCTGCCGCCGCGCGGGCGCGGGCGCGGACGTGGACGGAATTTCCATACGCCTTGAGCAGTGTCTTGCCGATGTTCGCGCCGTAGTCGTGAGCGAGCCCTTCGTCGGCGATGGCCGTGTTGCAGGCAATCTGGCGGTCGAGGATGCCCTTGACGTCATCGAGGTCGGCCGTCATGGCGAAATCGTAGATGTCCTCGATGGTCAGGCAGTCATAGTCGGGCGTGCCGGGGGCCTTGACGGGGCCGAGGTCTTTCGTGAACGTCGTGACACCGTCTTTTGCGATGTGCACGACATTCGTGTGCTCGTCGGCGAGACGGACGCTGGCTGTGTGGCCGTTTGCGCACACATCGACCGTGATGTCGAGCACATGGTCGGACTGCGCAGCCTTGACGGGCGCGGCATGCGCGATGACTTCGAGGCCCGCGTCCGCGTCGCCGAGGAACGCGCCCGCTGCCGCCGCGACCTCGATGCCCTTGCGGCCTTCCGTGTTCGGCACGATGACGCTCTTGACGTTCTTGATGATGTTGCCGGACGCCGTGACCGTGATGGCTTCCGGCAGCGCTCCGAGCACCTCGCGCGCCTTGGCCGCCGCGAACGCGATGGCGATCGGCTCCGTGCAGCCCATCGCCGGCACGAGCTCGCGGCGGAGGATTTCGAGATACGAGGCGTAGAGCGGGCTTTCTTTTTCCATGTGGGAAACTTCCTTTCAAAAAAGGCGCGGCTACTTGCCACGCACGGGAAAATATCGTATAATACAAGCAAAGAGAGCACCGCCTAGCAGGCTGCCCTCGCAGGGTTTACATCAATAAACCGCCTTGAAGTTTCCTAGGCTAGAAGGCGGGTCAACCTTTTTTCACTTCCATGGCAATCAGCCAGATGAGCAGGAGCTCTATCAAAAACTGTTCCATGAGCGTGCACCTCGATTCCGAGGGCATAGTATCAGCCGCCAAACGGCGCTCATGTGCTGATTGTATCACAAAAGCGGGCCACCTGCAACGGGCGGCCCGCTTTTCCTTTGACGAGAAAGGAGCATGCCGATGCCTTGTGAACGCACGGCCATCATCCAGAACGAGAGCGGCATCCACGCGCGCGTGGCGGCTGGCATCGTGCAGCGCGCGAAGGAGCTCGCCGCAAAATACGGCACGCATCTCTACCTGCGCGGCGAGCGTGGCGAGCGCTTCGAGCTCCACAGCATCATGAAGCTCATCGCGCTCAAGGCGCGGCAGGGCGACACGCTCTTCGTCACGGCCGAGGGCGGCAGGGAGCGCGAGGCGGCAGGCGAAATGGCCGCGTTCCTCGAAGGCGACCTCGAGATGCACGAGCAGGCGGAGCTGCGCGAAGTCGACAAGCTGCTGCATGAGAACGCACTCATGCAGGAGCGCCTCCAGATGATTCTCGAAGCCGTGCAGGACGGCATCTGCGTCGTCGAGAAATCGGGCATCATCACCTACGTCAACCCCGCGTACCTGCGCATCGTGCACAAGACGCGCGAAATGGTGCTCGGGCAGAACGTCTTCGAGAGCGCGCCGGACGGCAACCGCGTCGGCGTGCTGAAATCGGGCGTCGCGCGCATCGGCGCGCTCAGCCACAAGAAGAACGGCACGACCGTCGTCGCGAACGTCAACCCGATTTTCGTCGATGGCGAGATTGCGGGCGTCGTCTCCGTCATCAAGGACATCACGGAGATCCAGAACCTCATGGAGCGGCTGACGCAGGTCTCGGCGCGCGCCGAATACCTCGAACAGGAGCTGCTGCGCACGAAAAAGACGGCGACGGCTTTTTCCAATTATATTGGCAAGAGCGGCAAGGTCGTCGACGTCCTCGCGCTCGCGACGAAGGCGGCGGCCAGCACGGCGACGGTTCTCATTCGCGGCGAGAGCGGCACGGGCAAGGAGGTCATCGCCGAGGGCATCCACTATGCGAGCGGGCGGCGGCGCGGCCCGTTCATCCGCGTCAACTGCGGCGCCATCCCGCAGGCCCTGCTCGAAAGCGAACTCTTCGGCCATGAGCGCGGCGCGTTCACAGGTGCCGTCAAGCGCAAGCTCGGCAAGTTCGAGCTCGCGAACCACGGCACGATCTTCCTCGACGAAATCGCCGAGATGGACAAGAACATGCAGGTCAAGCTGCTGCGCGTGCTGCAGCAGAAAGAATTCGACCGCGTCGGCGGCGAGGAGACCGTGCATGTCGATGTCCGCATCATCGCGGCGACGAACCGCAACCTCGAAGCCATGATGAAGGCCGGTGACTTCCGCGAAGACCTCTACTACCGCCTCAACGTCATCCCGCTGCTGCTGCCGCCGCTCCGCGAGCGCGTCGACGACATCCCGCTCCTCGTCGAGCACTTCATCGAAAAAATCAGCGAGGAGCAGCACAAGTCCGTGCGCGGCATCACGCCCGACGCGATGGAAGTCCTCATGAGCTACCGCTGGCCCGGCAACGTCCGCGAACTCGAAAACGTCATCGAGCGCGTCATCACGCTCATGGACACGCCCGAAATCCGCACGCAGGATCTCCCGAGCTACCTCAAAGGCGAAATCGCCGACCGCGAAGTCGCGGGCCGCAGCAGCACGCTCGGCGAAGACGCGGCGAGCGGCGCGGTCCTGCCCTGGAGCGCCTACGAAAAGCGCATCATCGCCCATGCCCTCGAAAAATGCCACACATTCAACGCCGCCGCCAAAGCCCTCGGCATCACGCACAAGACCGTCGCGGCCAAGGCGCGGAAGTACGGGCTCGTCTGAATGTTTTCAGTGATAAGATGGACAATGGGCGAACAACGTGATATACTGAAGGTGTTTTAGGAACACGTCTACATAGCTAGACGACGAGCCCCTGCGGACGCACACCGCAGGGGCTCGTTTTTCAGAGGTACAACAGGTTGCTACTTTCTGTTGAGCCATTTCTGGCAGCCATACCAAATCGCACAAGATACGACACCAGCGAGAACGTTGAGAAGGAACACGTCAATCGCCATAGCCAGACCCCCTCCCTGTTGCCAGTTTGGGTGTAGCAACGAGAACAGTATATCATAAAAAATCAATTTTTTTCAAAAATCCGCATGAAACAGGAGCATTTCGTGCGGATTTCGTGTATAATAAGGAGGAAAACACCGTGTCGGTGTGGAAATAGGAAAGCACCGAAGGATGTGTGCGAGGAAATGCAGACAGGTATGGGGAAAAATTCCCGAATATGCGTAAAAATTACCAGCTATCGTTATTGCGATGGTAAAAATTCCCAAAATCCTGTCGAAGGACGCACATCTGCGATGAATTTCTTTGACACCTGCTTCCGGAAAGCCCGGCTTTGACGGGCTTTGACGGAACTGTGATAAAAAAATCCCAGCATCGTGAAAGTTGGCACGCTGTATGCAATATACTAAGAGCAGAACAAAACTTTTGCGCAGCTGGGGCCGCGATTTCTAGGAAGCGATGATGAAAGACGGTAGTCCAGATTGACACAGATTTTCTACTCCTATCGAGGAGACGAACCGCAGGCGTAGCAGAGCTACGTCGAGGATTTGTCGACGACGAGAGGAGAGAAAAGATGGGGCAAGACGGGCTGGCGGATTTCATCAGTGGTTCCCCATCTAGCATGTCCTCCAGCGAGGAAGAAAGAGGTACTGAACATGACGGAAGCAACTGTAACGATCGAGAACAAAACTGGCATCCATGCACGCCCGGCATCGGTCTTCGTCCAGACGGCGACGAAGTTCAAGTCCAAGGTCCAGATCAAGGCCAAGGGCAAGACGGTGGATGCAAAGTCCATCCTCATGATCATGAGCATGGGCCTCGTCAAGGGCACGGAAATCACGATTGTTGCTGATGGCCCGGACGAAGCAGATGCTGTGAAGGCACTCAAGGAGCTCGTCGAGTCCAAGTTCGGCGAAGAATAAGAAGGAGCCACTGACGGGATTCGTCCGCGCATCTTGCGGCATCTTTTCCGTCCTGCCTGCGTCGCCAAATCCTCGACGTAGCTCTGCTACGCCTTGCGGTTTGGCTTCTTGACAGGACGCAAAATCTGCGGCAATCTGCACGCACTCACCCATCAGCGCCTCCTTCGGACGGTTGAAAAATAATAAAAAGCCCGTCTGCGCTTTGCGGGCGGGTTTTTTATCGGAATCGCGTTTTGGGGGAACATTCGAAAAATTTCTGGGGGAAAGAACAATGGCAGAGAAAATTCGTGGCAAAGGCGTCATTTCCGGTATCGCGATGGGCAAAATCATGCTCGCGGGCCAGAACCTTGACGGCTACCTCGTGAGCTACCAGCCCGAGGACGTCGCAACCGAGAAGCAGAAGGCGATGGCAGCACTGACGGCCGTCGCCGAGCAGCTGCGCGAAGGCATCGAGAAGATGCAGAAGAACGACAAGACGAAGGAGCAGGCCGCCATCCTCGAAGCACACCGCATGATGGTGCAGGACCCGATGATGGCGCAGAACATCGACGCGCAGATTGACGAAGTCAAGAACGCGCCGAAGGCCGTGCTCAAGGCGTCCGAAGAGCAGGCGAAGATGTTCGAGCAGATGGAAGACGAATACTTCGCTGCCCGCGCCGTCGACCTGCGTGACGTCGGCAAGCGCGTTGCGAAATACATCCTCGGCGTCAAAGAGCCGGAAATCGGCGACGAGAAAGTCATCCTCTGCGGCCGCGAAATCGAGCCGTCCGTCATTGCTGGCATGCCGACCGAGCAGATTGCAGGCGTCCTCCTCGGCTCGGGCTCCACGACGGCCCATGCCGTCATCATCGCGAAAGCGCGCGCCATCCCGACCATTGTCGGCCTCAACAAGGAAGACCGCATCGACAAGATTGCCGACGGCGACCACGTCATCATCGACGGCGAGCGCGGCGAAATCACCATTAATCCTACGCCCGACGAAATCGCTTCCTACAACGACAAGCTCAAGGCGCAGGAAGAGCTCGCGCGCCACTATGCCGAGCTCAAAGAGCTGCCGGCCGTCACGCCGGACGGCGTTCGCATCGAGCTCATGGCGAACATCGGCACGCACATGGATGTCGACAACGCCATGAACTACGGCGCTGAGGGCGTCGGCCTGTTCCGCTCCGAATTCGTCTTCATGGGCCGCGAGGAAATCCCGACCGAGGACGACCAGTTCCAGGCCTACAAAGAAGCCATCGAGAAGTGCAATGGCAAGCTCTGCGTCATCCGCACGATGGACATCGGCGGTGACAAGCCGCTGCCGTACCTCAACATTCCGAAAGAGGACAACCCGTTCCTCGGCTATCGCGCCGTCCGCATCAGCCTCCAGCGCGACGACCTCTTCCTGCCGCAGCTCAAGGCCATCCTGCGCGCCGGCGTCTATGGCAAAGTCGCCATCATGATTCCGATGATCATCAACGTCAAGGAATTCAAGGACGTCCTCGAGCGCATCGAGCGCGCGAAGGTTGAGCTCACGCATGAGGGCAAGAGCTTCAGCAACGACGTCCAGGTCGGCATCATGGTCGAGACGCCGTCGGCTGCCGTCATGACGCCGGTCCTCGCGAAGTACGTCGACTTCTTCTCCATCGGCACGAACGACCTCGTGCAGTACACGCTCGCCTGCGACCGCGGCAACGCCAGCATCTCGTACCTCTACAACCACTTCAACCCGTCCGTCCTGCGCCTCATCAAGCGCACGATCGAGAGCGCGCACCAGGGCGACAAGTGCAAGTGGGCTGGCATGTGCGGCGAAATGGCCTCCGACCCGTACGCCGCCGTCCTGCTCATGGCGATGGGCATCCACGAGCTCTCCATGAGCGCGCCGTCCATCCCGCGCGTCAAAGAGATGCTCCGCAAGACGAGCTCCGTCAAAGCAAAAGAAATCCTCGCCGACGTCATGAAACTCGAAGATGGCGACGAGATTCGCGAGTACCTGCACAAAGTGCTCTGATTTGATTTGAAAATGCGAAAACCTCCCGCAAGGGAGGTTTTTGTTGCATGAGCAGAAAAAATATCGTATAATCAATATAGAAAAAGGTGGCACTGCTCAGCGGCCGCCCCCTTGACTAGGTTGTTTTACAATGAACAACCGCCTTAGAGTCGTCAGCTGCAAGGGCGGTTAGTTCTTCCTCGCTTCGATATGAAGCAGCCAGAGCATGATGAGTATCACGATGATCTGTTCCATAAGCGACACCTCATTTCTGAGGGCAAGTTTCGCCGCCAAACGGCACCGTCGATATTCTATCATGCAAACGGGTTTCTCGCAAGAGAGACCCGCTTTTGGTTTTCCCGTGTTTGGTAGCAGCTACTGGTTATGCTGATTATTGGGGCGGTGATTCAAATTATCCGCTCGTCTGGTGCCATATGAATTATGCCCAGTATCTTGATAAAAGCTCTTTGAATGTACAGCGATATGACCCGCCCTACTATATCATCGCGGTTAACGTCGTGACCGTTCATTATGATGATCAGGGTGCCAGTTTTCGATGATGGTTTTTACAAAAAGCTCTGATGGGGGCAGTGTTCAATGAACGGTCTGAAGGTTTTCATCGCAAACGAAAAAACTTGCTGAAATCCTAGGCAAGTGCTATACTGAACTTACCAAGTGAGTGATTGGTTCATCCGTATCACCGAAAGAGAAAAGCCCCTGGCGGAGTGGTTACCGTCTGGGGCTTTTTGCGTTTCCTGTACGCTACATATTTATGAGTGCTTCTTCCTGTGGTATAATATTTTTCAGCGTGGACTGGTTGACAACGTCACACTTCCATGCTATCATCAAAACATATCACAATACTATGTTTGTTGTGAGACGAAAGAAGTGATCGTATTTGATCGAACTCTCGCATATCGTCAAGACGTATGACAGCCCCGCAGGGCCGGTGCATGCGCTGAAGGATATCAATCTGACCATCGGGCGCGGGGAAATCTATGGCATCATCGGCCTTTCCGGCGCGGGCAAGTCGACGCTGATTCGCTGCATCAATATGCTCGAGCGGCCGACGAGCGGCACCGTGACCGTCGACGGCCAGGAGCTCACGGCCATGAGCGACAGCGAGCTCCGCAAGGTGCGCAAGAGCATCGGCATGATTTTCCAGCATTTCAACCTGCTTTCCTCGGCAACGGTCTATGACAACATCGCGTTCCCGCTGCGGCTCGTCGGCACGGACGAAAGCACCATCCAGGCGAAAGTCGAGGAACTGCTCGGCGTCGTCGGTCTTGCCGACAAGGCGCACCAGTATCCGTCGCAGCTCTCGGGCGGGCAGAAGCAGCGCGTCGGCATCGCCCGTGCCCTCGCGAGCGATCCGAAGGTCCTGCTCTGCGACGAGGCGACGAGCGCCCTCGACCCGCAGACGACGAAGGCCATCCTTTCGCTGATTCAGGACATCAACAAGAAGCTCGGCCTGACCGTCGTCGTCATCACGCACGAGATGCAGGTCATCAAGGACATCTGCGACAAGGTCGCGGTCATCGACAAGGGCGTCATCGCCGAACAGGGCACGGTCTTCGACATCTTCACGAATCCGCAGCAGCCGATTACGAAGGAATTCATCAGCGTGCTGCTCTCGAACGACCTGCCTGCCGCGTTCCGCGGGAATGCGATCTCGCAGGAAAAGACGCCGGGCAGCTACCTGCTGCTGCGCCTGACGTTCCTCGGCGAAAGCGCCGACGACCCCGTGCTCGCGGGCATGATTCGCAAATTTCCCGACGTCGAGACGACGATGCTGTTCGGCAACCTCGACCAGATCAAGGCGACGCCGTTCGGCCGCATGATTATCGGCGTGACGGGGCCCGACGCGAGCGTCGAGGCCGCGATGGACTACCTGCGCGCGCAGGATCTCAAGGAGGAGGTGATCGGCTATGTCCGCAGGAATGGTTGATCTCCTCACGAAAGCGCTCGGCGAGACCGTCTATATGGTCGCCGTCTCGATGATTATCGCGACGGCCCTCGGCGTGCCGCTCGGCGTGCTGCTGCAGACGACGAAAAAGGGAGGCATCCTCGAAGCGCCCGCGCTCAACAAGGCCGTCGGCGGCGTCGTCAATGCCGTGCGCTCCATCCCATTCATCATCCTCATGGTCGCCATCATCCCATTCACGCGCCTCGTTGTCGGCAGCGCGATTGGCACGACGGCCGCGATGGTGCCGCTCGTCATCGCCGCCATCCCGTTCATCGGGCGGCAGGTCGAGACGAGCCTGACGGAAGTGCCGTACGGCCTCGTCGAAGCCGCGCTCTCGATGGGTGCGACGCCCGTGCAGATCATCCGGCGCGTGCTGCTGCCGGAGGCGATGCCGAGCATCATCCAGCAGCTCACGACCGTCGTCATCAGCCTCGTCGGCGAGTCCGCGATGGCGGGCGCGATTGGCGGCGGCGGCCTCGGCGACCTTGCCATCCGCTACGGCTACCAGCGTTTTCGTCCCGACGTCATGATTGCGACGGTCATCATCCTCATCGTGCTCGTGCAGCTTGTGCAATTTTTGGGCAATCTCCTCGCCAAGAGATTGAATAAAAAGTAACAAACCCTCAGCCTCCACCTTTGGGGGAGGTGCCCCGAAGGGGCGGAGGGGGTCAAAAGGGAGGAAGTATTTATGAAGAAAGTTTTCGCACTCATCGCGACGCTCGTTGTCGCCGTGTTCGCTTTCGCCGGTTGCGGCGGGCAGCAGGCCGCGACGAGCTCCAGCTCCGGTTCGGGCTCGACGGTCACGTCGTCCTCGGGCGCCAAGACGCTCAAAGTCGGCGCGACGGCTGTGCCGCATGCCGAAATCCTCGAGCAGGCGAAGCCGCTGCTCGCCAAGGAGGGCATCGACCTCCAGATCGTCGAATTCAACGACTACGTCCAGCCGAACCTCGCGCTCAACGACAAGGAGCTCGACGCCAACTACTTCCAGCATGAGCCGTACCTGAAGAACTTCATGGACGAGCACAAGGAAGTCAAGCTCAAGAACGCTGCCGGCGTCCACATCGAGCCGATGGGCATCTACTCCCACAAAGTCAAGAAGCTCGACGAGCTCAAGGACGGCGCGTCCATCGCCATCCCGAACGACCCGACGAATGGCGGCCGTTCGCTGCTCCTGCTTGAAAAAGCCGGCCTGCTGAAACTCAAGGATGGCGTCGGCGAGAAAGCCACGGTGCAGGACATCGTCGAGAACCCGAAGAACCTCAAGTTCCAGGAAGTCGAAGCTGCCCAGGTGCCGCGCACGCTCGATGACGTCGATGCGGCCATCATCAACTCGAACTTCGCGATGCAGGTGCCGCTCGATCCGACGAAGGACGCGCTCTTCATCGAGGACAGCACGAGCCCGTACGTCAACATCATCGCCGTCCGCGAAGGTGACGAGAACCGCCCGGAAATCCAGGCGCTCATCAAAGTCCTCCACAGCGACGAAATCAAGAACTTCATCAACGAGAAATACAAAGGTGCCGTCGTTCCGGCCTTCTGAGCCGCTTCTTGCAGCACCGAGCTCCCTCCTTGCGGGGGAGCTTTTTGTTTCCGCGATTTTCTATCGCCGAGAGCATATGTTTTGCGAAATCAGGACGATATGTATACATGCAAAAGATATATTGACAATAGGCCCA
>ONJV01000098.1 GCA_900318215.1 uncultured Veillonellaceae bacterium | reverse complement strand
GGTGCAGGCGCACAGGCTGGCCCGCAGCCGGGTGCCCAGGGCGGCGCATCCTCGGCAAAGAAAGATGACGACGATGTCGTCGATGCCGAGTACACGGATGTCAATGACAAGAAATAAATCATTCGGTTGAAGGATGTGAGTGGTTCGCGCCATGTTCATGGCACGAACCACTTGCGCTATACAGGCAAAGGTGGTAAAAGTGAGCGAACAACGCGATTTATATGAGGTCCTCGGCATCAGCAGGGACGCGTCCGATGCTGACATCAAGAAGGCCTACCGGAAATTGGCGCGCAAGTATCATCCGGACCTCAACCGCGACAATCCGAAGGCCGCAGAAGAGAAGATGAAGGAAGTCAATGTCGCCTACGACATCCTCAAAGACCCGAAGAAGCGCGCGCAGTATGACCGCTTCGGCTTTGACGCGGCGAACGCCGGCGGCGCTGGCGGTGCCGGCGGCTTCGGCGGATTTGGCGGCCAGGGCGGCTTTGGTGGATTCGGCGGCTTTGGCGGCGGCAGTGCCGAAGGCTTCGGCGACATCTTCGACATGTTCTTCGGCGGCGGCGCGGGGCGCAGTTCTCGCTCGCGCGGCCCAGTTGCCGAGCGCGGCGCCGACATCCGCTACGACCTCGAGCTCACGTTCGAGGAAGCGGCCTTCGGCAAAGAGGTCGAGCTCTCGATTCCGCGCATGGAAGAGTGCCCGACGTGCCACGGCTCCGGCGCAGCGGCGGGCTCGAGCCCTGAGACGTGCCCGGACTGCCACGGCACCGGCACGCGCCGCACGGTGCACAGCACGCCATTCGGCCAGATGATGAACGAGACGACCTGCAACCGCTGCCACGGCACGGGCAAGATTGTCAAGAACCCCTGCCACGACTGCCACGGCACGGGCAAGAAGCGCGCGAACCACACCGTCAAGGTCACGATTCCGAAAGGCGTCGACAACGGCACGCGCCTGCGCGTCTCGGGCCACGGCGAAGCTGGCACGAATGGCGGCGGCTACGGCGACCTCTACGTCTACATCTTCATCAAGCAGCACAAGTTCTTCAAGCGCCAGGGCAACGACGTCATCGTCGAAGTGCCGGTCTCGTTCGTCGAGGCCGCGCTCGGCGGCACGGTGCAGGTCCCGACGCTCGACGGCCCCGTCGACATGAAAGTGCCGGCCGGCACGCAGAGCGGCAAGATTATGCGCCTGCGCAACCGCGGCATCCCGTTCCTGCGCGGCTCGGGCCGCGGCGACGAGCACGTCGTCGTCAAAGTTCTTACGCCGCAGAACCTCAGCTCGAAGCAGAAAGAACTCCTGCGCGAGTTCGGCGAACTCAGCGGCGACAAGGTCAACCCCGAAAAGAAAAGCTTCCTCGACAATCTGAAGAAGCTGTTCAAGTAAGCGAGACAGAAAAATGCGTCAGCACGTCCGAAAGGATATGCTGGCGCATTTTTTATGGGGCAGTTATTGCAGCAGCTCAAGCACGCTCGATGCGTTCTGGTTCGCCTGCGCGAGCGCGGACTGGGCGAGGACGTTGGCTTTTGTGTAGGCGGTCATTTCCTTCGCCATGTCCGCATCGCGGATCGTGGACTCGCTCGATTGCGTGTTTTCAGTCGAGGTAGTGAGGTTTGAGGCTGTGTAGTCGAGACGGCTGATTTGAGCGCCAATCGTGGTATTGCTGTCGAGCAGGTATTCAATGGCGTTCTGAACATGGTTGAGGAATGTACTGGCTTTGTCGCGCGTATCGACGCAGTGATTGCGGTCGAAGTCGGAAACGACGGGCGGGCAAGTGCCGTCGGGCCAGGCATCCGGCGCAGGGAAGAGCACGGACGTCGTGGTGTTTGCCAGTAGGAGTTTTGTTTTTTCGCCAGATTTTGTGCCGGACTGGAGGACGAGGTGCTGTTGTGGCAAGCATGCATCGCGAGTGCTTTTTACGAGCTCGCCCATAAGGCCGTTTTTGAGCGTGAAGCCATACCCGTATTGTTCGTGGATGGCAAGCATGTTGCAGGATGCATAGTAATCAAGCGCGATGGAATGCTTGCTCGCGAGTGGAACGCTGGTGCTCTGCCCAAGCGTCAGGTGCGGCGTATCCGAGTGGCCGGACCAGCGGGAATTGGTGGCACCGGCTTCGGAAATGCCGTTGAAGAAAGTTTCAATAAAGTCCTGCTGGCTCGTTACATTCTTAACGCCAATGCGATAGCACATCGGTGGCATGAGACCGACGGAAGCTGTGCCGACGTAGAGGGAGGAGCTTGCAGATGTCGTGTCGAGCGCGAAGCTCACGTATTGTCCGCAGCCCATATTGCACGTAAAGGAAAAATTGACGCCTTCGAGATCGTCTGGGAAGGTCTTGACACTTGAGAACAATGTCTAGAAGTCAAGCATCGCCTTGGCGTTAACGCCGGTATCAATGGAGGTGGGCGCTTTGATGGCTGGCGTTGTCGTGCCGGGGAATGTGTCGATGGTTCCAGAAAAAGAAAGGCCTTCATAATAACTTCGCGAGGTCACATAGGGGTCCGTATACATCGAATGTCCGTTTGGTGTATATGTTACGGTTGTCCCCTTCGCTGGGATGGATGTGTATGGCTTTGTATAAAGGATGTTACAGACATTCGTCCTCGTAGCGCCGACATACCCGTTAATCAGGATCGGTTGTCCGGTATTAACGAAATAATACGTGGTCCATGGTGTGCTGGTATCTGCACGGACAGTATCGACGGCATTGGCATCAGCATTCCAGACAGACATGCCGTCTTCCAGGCCAAACGCCCACATGAGAGGGATGGGGTCACCTTTTTGGAGTGTTGTCGGATCACTGGTATCGTAGAGATTCGATGGGGAGAAAGAAGGCTCGATATAGCGGAATCCATCATAAGCATCGTAGTCACTCTTCTCGAGCACCTTGACGGCAATCTTGGAGGGCGCATTTGCGGTGTAGGTATTGTTTGAAAGGAACGTATATGCTCCTTCGACCTTTCCCATCTCTGTCTGGTCGAGCAAATGTCGTCCGTTGTACGTTGTTTCATACGCGATGTCATCCGATTCGTCGAGCAGTTGCGAAATTTCCTTGTTGAGCGTCGCGCGGTCTTTGTCCGTGTACGTGTCATCGGATGCCTGCATCGTGCGCACGGCGACCTGCTGCAGGAGGCCGACCTGATGGTCGATGGCAGCCGAGCGACGCGCAACAGGCTCTGTCCCGTCTTGACGTTGTCCGTTGCCTGTGAGAGTGCGCGGATATTCGTGCGCATGCGCTCTGAGATGGCATAAGCGGAGGCATCATCGCCCGCGCTGTTGAGCTTCATGCCCGACGCGACTTTCTTGAGCTCCTTGCCGAGCGTTGTATCGTTCTTTTTGAACTCGCCAAGCGCCGCCATTGTCGCGCTGTTGTTCATGATCTGCATGCGGGTTCCCTCCCCTCGAAACGCTCTCTGCTTATATTATCGTCGAAACGCCGAAAAAATTAAGGGATGGTGAAAATTTTATGTAAAAACAAGAAATATCCACTGTTCAAATGAGATTTACGCGATCGCTTGCGTTCGGCAATGAAATTTACTATGATATAGTCACGACTATGAAAGTTTTCTCTATGATAGGCGTGACTATATTTTTTGAGGAGAACGCACCATGTTCATTGGACGCACAAAAGAATTGGCGGAACTCGAGCGCAGGTATGCGCAGCCGGGATTCCAGTTTCCCGTCATCTATGGGAGGCGGCGCATCGGCAAGACGCGGTTGATCCAGGAATTTTTGCGGGGAAAACGAGCCGTCTACTTCATGGCGGCGGAACAGAGCGATCGCGAACTTTTGACCGGGCTCACGCAGGCCATCAAAGAGCAGCTGCCGGACGAGCACACGAAATACCTTGCTTCGTTCGACAGCTGGGAAGCGTGCTTTTCCTACCTTGCCGAGCTCGCAGGAAGAGGCGGGCGTCTCGTCCTCGCCATCGATGAATATCCATACCTTGCCAAGGCCAATCCCAGCATTTCTTCCCTGCTGCAAAAAGCCATCGACGGGCGCTGGAGGGATACCGAGCTCTATCTCATCCTCTGCGGTTCGTCCATGAGCTTCATGGAGCATCAGGTGCTTGGAGAAAAAAGCCCGCTGTACGGACGCAGGACGGGCCAGCTGAAGCTCGCGCCGTTTCCTTACTACGAGGGCATCCGCTTTTTTCCTGGCTGGCCGAAAGAAGAACAGCTCATGGGCTTCGGCATCTGCGGAGGCATTCCGAAATATCTGGAACTCTTCGCTCAGTATGCTTCCCTGCGCGAGGCGGTCTTGGGCGAATTTTTGCTGCCGAGCGGGCACTTGATCGAAGAGTCCGAGAATCTCATGAAACAGGAGCTGCGCGAGCCGGCCTTCTATAATTCGATCCTCGCTGCCATTGCGGGCGGAGCCACGTGGCTGAACGAAATCGCGCAGGCCGTCGGCACGGAATCCTCGAAGCTCGGATTTTATCTCGGGAATCTGCGAGAGCTCGGCCTCGTCGCGCAAGAAAAGCCGGTGGGCAAGGGCGGCTCGCGGCATGGCGTCTATCGGATCGCGGATGAGATGTTCGCGTTCTGGTTCCGCTTCCTGCCTTCATGCCGCAATTTGATTGCCATGGGCGCTGCCGAGCGCACATACGACGAGCGCATCGCGCCGCGGCTCGATGAATGGTTCGGACATGTCTTCGAACGCATCTGCATGGAGTATCTGAAATTCCAGGTGGCGCATGGGACGATTCAAGAGCTCTACGCCGACTATGGCCGCTGGTGGGGGACGAATCCGCTCAAAAAGCAGGAGGAAGAAATCGATCTGGTCTTGTCCGATGAAACGCATCTGCTCGTCGGGGAATGCAAATGGAAAAACGACCGCATCGGCGCTGCGGTCTTCCACCAGCTCGAAGAACGCGCCGCCCTCATCCGCGACGGCAAAACGCTGCGCTATGTGCTGTTTTCCAAAGCTGGCTTCACGGACGATTTGAAGGGGCTTGTCCGCAATGATCTGATGCTCGTGGATCTCGATGCACTGTTTCGCTTGGACGATGCCATGGGAAACCACATATGAAATGCTTGAAACAGCGTCGTCCCTCTGTTATGATAGGGACACAACTTTTTTGAAAATCGGAGAGGAGCGCGAAGCGATTGAAGTGGGCGGAAGTCAGCATCCAGGCGGCGGAGGAGGAGACCGACCTTGTCGCGTCTTGTTTTTATGATGTCGGTGCGACGGGCGTCGTAATCGAGGATTCGGAAACCGAAAGCGACGAGCAGGAGCTTTCAGGCGCCGGTCGGGCGCTGCGTGTTATGGTGAAGGCGTATCTGCCGGTCGATGACGAGCTCGACGGGCGTATTGCGGCCTTCCGTGCGGGCATCGAGCGGCTGGCGGAGACGGATGGTTTTGATGCCGCGGCCTGCCCGATTTCGTCGCGCATCGTGCAGGATTCCGACTGGGAAAATAATTGGAAGGCATATTTTCACACGCAGCGCGTCGGCCAGCATATCGTAATCCAGCCGACGTGGGAGGAATATACGCCGCTCGCGGGCGATGTCGTGCTGCGGCTCGACCCGGAGTCGGCATTTGGCACGGGCACGCATCCGACGACGGCGATGTGCCTGCGCGCGCTCGAGCAGATGGTGCGCGGCGGCGAGACGGTCTTCGACGTCGGCACGGGCTCGGGCGTGCTGGCGATTGCGGCGGCAAAGCTCGGCGCGAAGACGGTCATCGCCAAAGACTACGCGCGTGCGTCGGCCGAAGTCGCGGCGAAGAATGTCGCGGAAAACGGTGTGCAGGACGTTGTGACGACAGGCGTTTCCGACCTGCTCGCCGCGTTTGACGGGCAGGCCGACCTCGTCGTCGCGAACATCATCGCCGACATCATCATCCGGCTCTTTGACGAGCTCGGCGCGCATCTCGCGCCGGGCGGGCGGCTGCTGGCCTCGGGCATTATCGACGAGCGCGTGAAAGATGTCACGGAGGCGGCCGTTGCGCATGGCTATGTCATCGAGGACATGTACACGGATGCGGGCTGGGCGGCCATGGTGCTGAAGAGGGCGAGTGCATGAGGCGGCTGTTTCTGAAAGGCTTGCTCGAAGATACGGTCACGATCACGGGCGACGATGCGCAGCATCTGATGTATGCCATGCGGGCAAAGCCCGGCGACGAGGTCATCCTCGTCGATGATACGGGTGCGGTCGGCCGCATGGAGCTTACGGGCTTCACGGCGGACAGCGTGACGATGCGGCTCGTCGAGCGCCTCGAAGCGGATACGGAGCCGCCCATCGACCTCGTGCTTGCGCAGTGCCTGCCGAAAGGCGACAAGCTCGAGCTCGTCATCCAGAAAGCCGTCGAGCTCGGCGCTGTCGCCGTCCAGCCGCTCGCGAGCCGCAACTGCGTCGTGCGCTACGACGCGAAGAAAGTGGCGGCAAAGCAGAAGCGCTGGCAGAAAATCGCCGAAGAGGCGGCAAAGCAGTGCGGTCGGACGCGCGTGCCGGAGGTGCTGCCGGTGCAGCCGCTGGCGGACTGGCTGAAAGAGCCGAAAGAGCCCAAAGAGGGCGCGTTGCTTTTCTGCTATGAAAATGAAGAACAGCAGCCCATCAAGGCGGCACTGCGCGCCCTGCCGGAAGACGTGCGCCGCATCACGGTGCTCATCGGGCCCGAGGGCGGATTTTCCCTGCCCGAGGCGGCGGCCATCACCGAGGCGGGCGGCCAGTCCGTGACACTCGGCCCACGCATCCTGCGCGCCGAGACGGCGGCCATCGCGGCCATGAGCATCGTCCAGTATGAAAAGGGAGATTTATAACGTTGAAAACCGCATTTATGACGCTCGGCTGCAAGGTCAACCAGTTCGAGACGGAGACGATGGAGGGCCTGTTCAAGAAGGCGGGCTACGAAATCGGCCGTTTTGACGAGCCGGCCGACGTCTATGTCATCAATACGTGCTCGGTCACGAGCCTCGGCGACCGCAAGAGCCGCCAGATCATCCGGCGCGCGCATCGCGAGAACCCCGAGGCTGTCATCGCGGTCTGCGGCTGCTATGCGCAGGTCGCACCGCAGGACATCGAGGCCATCGAGGGCGTCTCGGTCGTGCTCGGCACGAAGGAGCGCAGCCGCATCGTCGAGTACGTCGAGCAGGCCATGCGGGAGCAGCGCCAGATTGTCGGCGTCTCGGACGTCATGCAGGCGCATACGTTCGAGGACATCCCGCTCTACGACAGCCCCAAGCGCACGCGCGCGTTCCTCAAGATTGAAGACGGCTGCGAGAATTTCTGCTCGTACTGCATCATCCCGTATGCGCGCGGCCCCGTGAAGTCGCGCCAGCCCATCCATATCCGTGAAGAAGCGGAAAAGCTCGTGCGCGCGGGCTTCCGCGAAATCGTGCTGACGGGCATCCACCTCGGCGCGTATGGCCGCGACCTCGCGCCGATTGCTACAGGCGACGGCACAGAGCGGAAGGTGAACCTCGCTGATGCCTGCCGCGAAGTGCTCTCGGTGCCGGGACTGCGACGCTTGCGGCTCGGCTCGCTCGAATCGCTGGAGCTTTCGCCGGAACTCTTCGAGCTGATCCGCAGCGACGAGCGTTTCTGCGCGCATCTCCACCTGCCGCTGCAGGCGGGCTCCGATCCCGTGCTGCACGACATGAACCGCCATTACACGACGGCGGAATTCGCGCGGCTCATCGAGAACGTCGAGCGCGAAGTGCCGGGCATCGCCGTCTCGACGGACATCATCGTCGGATTTCCGGGCGAGACGGAGGAACTGTTTGCAGACGGCCTGCGCTTTGTGGAAAAGATGAATTTCTCGCGCATGCACGTCTTTCCGTACTCGCGCCGCACGGGCACACCTGCGGCCAAGCGCAAAGACCAGGTGCCCGAGCCTGTCAAGAAAGAGCGCGTCCACCGCATGCAGGCGCTCGCCGACCGCAAGGCCGAGGAGTTCCATCGCATGTTCCTCGGGAAAAAGATGCGCGTGCTGTTCGAGACGGAAAAGGACGGCGTGACCGACGGGCTGACGGACAACTATATCCGCGTGTATACGGAGAGCCCCGTTGTGTGCGGGGAAATTTACGAGGTTGCAATCGAGAAGCTGTATAAAGATGGTGTTTGGGGTACGGTCGTCGAGAAGATGTGATGCGAACTTTTAAGCCCCCCTCGCTGAGGGGGGACGGGCCCGAAGGGCGGGGGGAGTAGTAGGGTGATGTGGCCAGACGAAGCAGAACGTCATATCTAAAGTTCTTAGCGATGTTTTGTATGTTTGTTCGGCTCCAGCATCCTACTACTCCTTCCACCGCTTCGCGGTCCCCCTCCCTCAATGAAGGAGGCTGGCACAAAAGGTATGTTCAGCATTCCAAACATTTTTCTCCAAAAGCAGGGAAATTCTCACGAATCACGAATATAATACAGATAGCAACCGAAAGGGGGTGACACAATGGCAGATTGCATTTTCTGCAAGATTGCGGCGAAGGAGATTCCGTCGAGCCTTGTCTATGAGGATGAGCAGGTCGTGGCGTTCAAGGATCTCGAGCCGCAGGCGCCGGTGCATGTGCTCGTGATCCCGAAGAAGCATGTCGAGAGCGTGCTCGCACTGGCAGAGGAGGACAAGGGCCTCGTCTCGCACATCCTCGTCGACGTCATCCCGAAGCTCGCAAAAGAGCTCGGCGTCGCAGAACGTGGTTTCCGCGTCGTGGCGAACACGGGCGAGGAGGGCGGCCAGTCCGTGAAACACCTCCACTTCCATCTCCTCGGTGGACGTTCCATGCAGTGGCCCCCCGGCTGACGAGCGGCTATTGCCGCCCGTCGGCCGGATCTTCCTCAAAAATCATTGACAGAAGGTGCCGTATCGGTTATACTATTACGGTGTAGTTACGATAGTAGCTCACGCCCGAAGTCAAGTGGAGGGGGGGAAACCAAATGGCAAACGAAATCAAAGTTGGAAAAAACGAATCGATCGATAGTGCTCTCCGCCGCTTCAAGCGCATGTCCCCCAGAAAGCTGGTACGCTCGCTGAGGTACGCAAACGTGAACATTACGAGAAACCGAGCGTTCGCCGCAAGAAGAAATCCGAGGCAGCTCGTAAACGCAAGTACAGAGGCTGATAAGCTCACGTAGATGCAAGAGAGGCGCCTGCGAGTCCGATGGACCTGCAGGCGCCTCTTTCCGTAAAGTTTCGATTTTTTCAGGAGGAACCCAATATGTCTATCAAGGAACAGCTCACGGCAGATATGAAGGAAGCCATGAAGGCGCATGAGAAAGACCGCCTCGCTGTCATCCGCGGTGCGCGCGGCGCCATCCGCCAGGCCGAGATCGACGGCGGCCACACGGAGCTCGACGATCAGGCCGTCATCGGCGTGCTGAGCAAGGAAGTCAAGATGCGCAAGGACTCCATCGAGGAGTTCCAGAAGGGCGGCCGTCAGGATCTCGTCGACAAGACGCAGGCCGAGATTGATGTGCTCATGAAGTACCTGCCGGCGCAGCTTTCCGAGGACGAAGTCAAAGCCCTCGTCAAAGAGGCCGTCGAAAAGACGGGCGCGAAGACGCAGAAGGACATGGGCAAGGTCATGGGCGCGCTGATGCCGAAGGTCAAGGGCCGTGCCGATGGCAAGATGGTGAACCAGCTCGTGCGCGCGGTGCTCGTGGGCTGAGATTGCAGATATGCGGAGAGAGCTTTCCAGAAATGGGAGGCTCTTTCTTTTTGGCAGGATTTCAGATGGTGGTTGTAGAATTGTAGCAAGAGAAAGGATATGCTTTTGAAAAGGAGGTGTTCCTCATGGCCATCGTTACACTGCCGGTCATCAAGATGCTGCTCGTCGCCATCATGTTCCTCGGCCTGCTCGTCGAGATCAAGACGGGCGGCATGGGGGCGGGCGTGCTGCTCGGCATCGTCGCGGCCGGTGTCTTCTGGGGGAGCCAGTACGTGCAGGGCGCGGTCAGCCTCTACATGATTGCGGTCTTCTTCGGCGGCATCCTCTGCATCATCGTCGAGATGCTGCTGCCGACGGTCGGCCTGCTCGCGGGCGTCGGCGTGGCCGCGATGCTCTACAGCGTCGTGCTCGCGCTCGGCGGCGATGCCCCTGCGCTGCTCGCGATGCTCGGCTCCGTCGTCATCGCCGTCGTGATTTTCGCGCTGATCGTGAAAAAGCTGCCGTCGAGCAAGCTCTGGAACAAGTTCGTGCTGCACGATCAGTCGACATCGCGGCGCGGCTTCGTGAGCGCACAGCCGCGCACGGAGCTTGTCGGCCGCACGGGCGTCGTCACGACGGAGCTCCGGCCGTCCGGCACGGCGGAGATTGACGGGCGCCCCGTCGACGTCGTCTCGGAAGGTGCATTTCTGCCGAAAGGCACGAACGTCCGCGTCGTCACCGTGGAAGGTGCGCGCGTCGTTGTGCGGAAAGCATAAGCCTCCCTCTAGAGGGAGGGGGACCGCGAAGCGGTGGTGGGAGTAGTAGGATGCTATAGCCGAGCGAGTATGCAGGTGTTGCTAAAGTCTTTTAGCAATGTCCCACATATTTGTTTGTCTCCAGCATCCAACTACTCCCCCAGTCACCTTCGGCGACAGCCCCCTCCAGAGGGGGCCTGGATATGGAGAAAGGGTTTCTTTTATGGCATCACTCATTGGTTCTGGCTTCCTCCTCGTCATCATCATCGCGGCTGTCATGCTGTTCCTGCATTTCGTGCCGCTCGGGCTTTGGATTTCGGCGCTGGCCGCCGACGTGCGCGTCAGCATCATCACGCTCGTCGGCATGCGCATGCGCCGCGTGCCGCCCGCGCAGATCATTCTGCCGCTCATCAAGGCGAACAAGGCCGGTCTCGACGTGCAGGTCAACCAGCTCGAGGCGCATTACCTCGCAGGCGGCAACGTTGACAAGGTCGTCGATGCGCTGATTGCCGCGCACCGCGCGCAGATTCCCCTGCCGTTCGAGCGCTCGGCCGCCATCGACCTCGCGGGCCGCGATGTGCTCGAGGCCGTGCAGATGAGCGTCAATCCGAAAGTCATCGAGACGCCGGTCGTCTCGGCCGTTGCGAAGAACGGCATCGAGCTCAAAATCAAGGCGCGCGTGACCGTGCGCGCGAACATCGACCGCCTCGTCGGCGGTGCAGGCGAACCGACAATCATCGCGCGCGTCGGCGAGGGCATCGTCACGACGGTCGGCTCGTCGGAAAGCCACAACGACGTACTCGCGAATCCGGATGACATTTCGAAGACCGTGCTCGGCAAAGGACTCGACGCGGGAACAGCCTTCGAAATCCTGTCCATCGACATCGCTGACGTCGATGTCGGCCGCAACATCGGCGCCGAGCTCCAGACGGACCAGGCCGAGGCCGACAAGCGCATCGCACAGGCAAAGGCCGAAGAGCGCCGCGCGATGGCCGTCGCGAAGGAGCAGGAGATGAAGGCCTACACGCAGGAGATGGAGGCGAAGGTCGTCGAGGCGCAGTCCGAGGTGCCGCACGCGATGGCGCAGGCGCTGCGCGAAGGCAAGCTCGGCGTCATGGATTACTACAACCTCAACAACATCCAGTCCGACACGGACATGCGAAACTCCATCAGCCAGTCGGGCGCAGGCGACAAGCTCGCGCCGCAGCAGCCCGTGACGAAATGAGGTGAGCTCTATGGATGACGTCATCGGCATCCTCGCGCTGATTCTCTTCGTCGTCGCGCCGATGCTCGACAAGAAAAAGAAGAAGGTGCCGCCTGAGCTCCCAAAGAAATCCAAGCGGCGCGGCATTTCCTTCCGCATCCCGGAGCTCCGTCATGCGGGTGAAAGCGTCCCTGCGTCGGTGCCCATGCCGCCTGAGGACACAGGCACGAGCGATGAAATCCTGCTCCAGCAGGAAGCGGAGCTGCGCGACGAGACGCATACGGCAGCTTACGAAGCACAGCGAAAACTCCAGGAGGCCGCGACGCGGGCGGAAGAAGAAGCCGCGTACGAGCGGGCGGCAAAGCTGCCGAGCATGCAGCCCGCGCCGCAGCCGCGCATCGAGATGACGGCGGCGAAAGCCCGCGAAGCCATCGTTCTTGCAACGATTCTCGGCGCGCCGAAAGCAAAGCAGAACATGATAAGGCGTCCTCGCACAAAATAAAAAATGACAAAAGCAGACCCATGGTGTAAAATAAACAGGTATGCATTTAGCAAATCTGTGGATTCTGTCGGAGTCCTGATGAAATATGGGTGATCATTTTGTCGAACGCGATGTTTGATGTAATCAAGAGCGACCTGGAACAGTTGGAGGACAAGCTTCTCGAGGCGGTGACGGCGCCGGACGATCTCGTGACGGAGGTCGGCACGCACCTCGTGACCTCGGGCGGCAAGCGCATCCGTCCAGCGCTCTGCCTGCTCTCGGCACATGGGGGCAGGGCGTTCGACCTCGCACACACGTTGCCGCTTGCGACGGCGCTCGAACTCATTCACACGGCGAGCCTCGTGCATGACGACGTCATCGACAAAGCCGACACGCGCCGCGGTGCGCCGACGGCCAATGCGAAATGGGACAACAAGATCGCGATCCTTGCAGGCGACTATATCTTCGCGCGCGCGTTTCACCTCGTGACGGAGGGCGGCTATGGCGACCATGTCTCAGGACGTCTCGCGTGGCTCGTCGGCAACCTCAGCGTTGGCGAGATCATCCAGGACAAGCAGATGTACAAGGCATCGCGCGATGAAGCGGACTATTACGACCGCATCCAGAAAAAGACGGCGGACTTCCTCGAGATCTGCTGCGATCTCGGCGCCCGTGTCGGCGGCATGGAGCCGCAGGAGGCCGACGCGCTCGCGCAGTATGGCCACGACATCGGCATGGCGTTCCAGATTACGGACGATTTGCTCGACATCTGCGAGACGAGCGAGCAGATTGGCAAGCCCGTCGGCAACGACATCCGCCAGGGCATCATCACGCTGCCCGTGCTGCGTGCCCTGCATGAAAGCGACGACCGCGACGAACTGCTCGCCATCGTCCAGAACGCGCAGATGACGAGTGACATGGTCGAGCGCGCGCTCGACATCGTCAAGGCGACGGATGGCATCGACTTCGCGAAGGCGAAGGCTGATGAATTCCTCGCGCACGCGAAGGATGTCCTGCCTGCCGCGCTCCCTTCGGACATCCGCGACGCCTACGAGCAGGTGGCCGATTTCATCGGCGACCGCGATTTTTGAAAAACTGCATGAAACAGCCGCCCCTGACAGGCGGCTTTCGTTTTCCAGTATGGAAAGGAGACATCCCATGTTTGGCATCGGCATCCCCGAACTCGTCTTGATTCTCATCGTCGGCCTCATCGTCTTCGGCCCCGGCAAGCTCCCAGAAGTCGGCCGCGCGCTCGGCAAGGGACTGCGCGAATTCAAGAAGGCGCAGAACGCGCTGACGACGGCCATGAACGAACCCGAGCCGCAGCCGCAGGCACCAGCCGCACCGGCGCAGCAGCCAGCTGCCCCCGCTGCCCCCGCAGTGCAGGCGCAGGTTCCCGCGGCGCAGACGCCTGCCGCACCGGCACCAGCAGCGACAGCTTATCCGACGGCAGACGCCGCCGCGCCCGAAGCCTCGGTTGCCGCTGCCGCTACGCAGCCGCAGCGCCCCGAACCATTCCCACCCGCTAAGGAGCAGTCCGCTCCCGCAGAAGCGCCGCAGGAACTTCATTTCGAAGCGAAGCCGCCAGAAGTCGCAGCCGACTACCATGCTCCGACGCAGGAGGAGGTTCGTCAGCAGATTGCGCAACAGCAGGCGATGACGGGCCAGCAGAATGAGAAAAAGGAGAAAGAAATTTCATGAAACGGCAGGAAATTCATGTTCTGTCGCGAAATGATGAAAAAAGATATAGAGATAAAAAACAGGGGGACAAGCCTCGCATATGGGAGAATCCAACGTATGTGAGGAGTATATCATGAAGGAAAAACTCATCGGGTTCCAGATTCTCGGGACGGCGATTGGCTGTGGTGCGGGCTTTGCACTCGCGGGCAGCATCGGCATGCTCGGCGGCGCCGTCTGCGCCATCGTCATCGCAGGAGCGGCCGCGTTCCTCCTTGTGCCGCAAGTGCTCAGGGGAGAGGAAGCATCGCCAGTGCCCAGCTCGGCACCGCCGGTTTCCGTGCCGCCGGAAGCACCCTCGCGCAAGCCGTCAGAGGCGGCGAATCTCGATTTCCTCAGCATCGCGGAGGAAATGGCATTTGCCTCGCAGCAGCTGATCTGGGGCATCGACCAGTATCGCACCGTCATCGCCCAGGTCGAGACGCTCGCGCAGAACATCGGCGCGCAGAGCGAGACGAATGCGAGCAGCGTCGAAGAGGCGTCGGCCGGTGTCGAGGAGATTGCGGCTTCGGCCAGCCGGGTTTCGGATGTCGCGCAGTCGAGCCTTGCGGAGTGCGAGAACTCGACGAAGATTGCGGCAGACTACCAGAACGTCATCCGGCAGGTCAGCGAAAGCATCCAGGATGTCACGCGCACGGCACAGCAGAACGTCGAGGAAATCGAAAGTCTGAACGAGGCGTCGGAGACGATTGCATCGTTCGTCGGCAAGATTCGCGCCATCGCAGCGCAGACGAACCTGCTCGCACTCAATGCCTCGATCGAGGCCGCGCGTGCTGGCGAGCATGGGCGCGGGTTTGCCGTCGTCGCTGGCGAAGTCGGCAAATTGGCGACAGAGAGCGATGGGACGACGCGGGAAATCGAGGACATCGTCAAGGACATCACGTCAAAGACGGCAGCGGTCACGGCGGGGATGCGCTCGGGCAGCGAGAGCCTCACGGCGGTCGAGCAGCAGGCGCGCACATCGGCAGGCTCCATGAAGGCGCTCACGGACAACATGACGCATATCGAGGGCATTGTCGGCGAGCTCTGCAGCATGTCCGAAAGCCAGCGCAAGACGACGGAACAGATGGCGAAGGCTGTGGAAAGCGTCGGCCAGACAACCGTCACGATTGCGGGCAATACGCAGGAGGCGTCCGCGAGCATCCATAGCCAGCGCAAGAGTCTCGACGAGATTCACGATTACGCGCAGTCTCTGCTCGGCGTTGCCGATCGCATACAGAAAGCGGCGATGGCGTTCAAGCAGCCGGATGAGCTCGTCTTTGCCGTGAACCCGTTCACGGCTCCGGAGCGCATCCGCGCGACGTACGTGCCGATTCTCAAAGACGTCGCGGCGCGTGCAGGCAAGCGGGCGCGCACGATTATCGTTGCGGATTACGACGCGCTCGGCCGTGCTCTCGCGGATGGTCTCGCAGATGTCGGCTGGTTTTCGCCGTTCGCATACGTTTCGGCGAGTGCACGCTCGCGCCTCCAGCCCATCGTCACGCCGGAAGTCCATCATCAGACGAGCTACACGGGCTACATCGTCACGCGCAAGGGCAGCGGCCTCAGCACGATTGAGGACCTCGCGGGCAAACGGTTCGGCTTTGTCGATGAAAAATCTGCTTCGGGCTATGTCTATCCGAAAGCAGCGCTCATCGAGGCGGGCAAGGACCCAGAGCATTTCTTTGGCTCGACGGTCTTCCTCGGCAGCCACAACAATGTCATTCGTGCCGTGGAAGATGGCACGGTCGATGGCGGTGCGACGTATTCTACCGCCTTTGATGCCGCACATGCAGGGGAAAAGCTCCAGGTCATTTTCGAGACGGCGCCGATTCCGACGGACGTCATCGCGGCGGCTGCGACGCTCGATCCAGCGCTCGTCGCAGCGCTCCGCAAGGAATTCGAAGCGACGAAGGATGGCACAGCTGCCTGCGCAGCTGCCATGCGCGAGGCGGAAATCAACGGCTTTGCTGAAACAGATGACAAGGCTTACGACGTCGTGCGCAAGGCGGCATCGATTCAATAAGTCCATACATGCAAAAAATCTGCGAAGCGTGTTCTTCGCAGATTTTTTGCGCTGATTCATCTGGCCGTCATCGCCGCTTGCTTTGCGAGCGTATCACACCGCTCGTTGAGCGGATTGCCCGCGTGTCCCTTGACCCAGTGGAAGTCAACGGCATGTGCGGCATAGAGCCGGTCGAGCTCCATCCAGAGCTCCTGGTTGAGCACGGGCTGGCCGTCGGCTTTTCGCCAGCCGCGGCGCTTCCATCCCGCGACCCATTTCGTGATGCCGTTCTTGAGGTACTGGCTGTCCGTGTAGAGCGCGACGCGCGTGCCTTCGGGCGCGTAGCGCAGCGCCTCGATGGCTGCCGTGAGCTCCATGCGGTTGTTCGTCGTCGAGGGCTCGCCCGCGCTGCGCTCCGTCACCTGGCCCGTCGCCATGTCTTTCGCGACCATCGCCCAGCCGCCGGGGCCGCCGGGGTTGCGCAGGCAGCTGCCGTCGGTAAAAATCGTATAGTCGGCAGGAGCGGACGGCGTGGACGCAGTAATCGTGAACGTCCAGCCGTCGCCGTA
>ONJV01000031.1 GCA_900318215.1 uncultured Veillonellaceae bacterium | reverse complement strand
ACCCGTCAGATCCTTCTGCTGCGCCACGGAAGAACGAAAGCCAATGAAGAGCATCTTTACTGCGGCAGCACAGACTGGCCGCTCAGTGAAGAAGGAAGAGAACGCCTGCGGCAGAAACGAGGCGAGCGTCCGCGCGAGCGCGTGATCCTGCTGCTTGTCCGGCTTCGGCCCCGGGTACGGCGTGCGTCCCGTGTACATGCCGAACTGCGGCCGCCGCGCGCCGTCCGCGACCGCATGGAACGCGTCGAGGAAGCCGTGCGCTGGGTCGCCGATGAGACGGCGCAGGCGGCTGACCTGATCGGAGACGAGCGCATTCATCGGGTACATCACGAGCGCGCGGACGCCGCGCATGCGCCACGTCGTCGGCCGCTCGCGCGCCTCGCCCGCGAGCTTCGCGAGGAGCGGCCAGAGGAAGCATTCGGTCTTGCCGGAGCCCGTGCCCGTCGCGACGAAGAGGTCGCGCCCTTTTGTCGCCGCCTCGAGGGCCTGGATCTGATGGCGGAACGGCGCAGGATAGACGCCGAGGTGCTTTTCCTGGAGCGCGGCAAAGAGCGTCTTGAGCCACGCGGGAAGGTCGGCATGCGCGATGCCGTCCGGCACGGTCTCATAGGCCGGCGCGGCCTCGATGTATGGCGCCTGGTAGAGGATGCCCTCGTCATCGAGGCGACCTTTCAGTGCCTCGACGAGCACCGACGTCTTCGCGAGATACTGCGTGATGAGATAATGCTCGAGCTCCTGGCGCAGTTTTTTCTGCACCTCATCGGCTCCATACGTCATAAGGATGCCTCCTTCGATTCAACAAACGAAAGGCCCAGCGCTTCATAGAGCGCCCGGAAACCGTCAAAGAACGTCGCGGCCAGCACGCGCTCCGCCGCCGCGCGAAAGCCGCGCGCCCCGGGTGCCGGCCAGCTATAGAGCGAAAGGAAGCGCCGCTCGCGCGCGGGATAGAGATAGCCACACGAAAGATGCACGAGCGCGCCATCGCGACGAACGGTCGCAGGCGGCAGCGTCCCCGCCTGATGCAGGACGATCTGCGCAAGCCAGCCGTAATCGCCTGCGTAGGCGGGAGGAACCTCCATCCACTCCTCTGCTCCACGCTGCGGCACACGGCAAAAGGAATAGGAAAAGAGCTTTCGGTCATACGGCGAGCGCACGCGGGCCAGCGTGAGGCCGGGCGCGGGACGCGATTGCCAATAGCCCTTGCGGAACGCGCCGTCCGTGCGCAGGTACTCTGCCTGCGCGTCGTCGGGCGCGGGATGGAACGTGCCGCGCGCCACGAGGCGGTCGAGCACCGATGCATCAAGCGGCGCGTCGAGCTGGAACATCGCGCGGACACGCTCGGCCTCTTGTTGCCCCTCGTTGGAGTCTTCGACCATCGCCGCATCCGTTCCCGCAAGGGGAACACTTTCCTTTTGATATGCGCCGAAGCCGCTGACCTGCACGGGCTCATGGAGCGCAAGGCCGCGCACGAAGGCAACGCCCGCGAGCGTCTGGCGCGTGCGCTTCGGCGGGCGCAGATAATAGCCGCGATGATACGCGAGGCCGTTCGCCATCATGCAGTCACAAAGGGCTTTCTCTGCACGTTCGAATGACGTCAGGGAAGGATTGTCCCTGACCTCCGCCGCGAGTGCATCGACAAAGCCGAGCGACGGGAACAGCGCGTCATACGCCTCGATGAGATGCGCCGCCCGCCGATGGAAATGGACGACGGAAATCTCGCCCTCCGGCGGTACCCCCTTCGCGTCTTCCCCATGTGCTTCCGGCACGCGGTCATAGAGCGCCGCCGTCATCATGCGGCCGAGTGCCGACCAGAGCACACGCCGCTCATAGTCCGCCGCCCGCTCGTTTGTTCCTTGCGCGAGCGCGAGATCACCCGCCATGCGCGTGAGAAGATCATGCATGAGAAAGGACCTCCGCGCCGAACATCGCCGTGACGCGCGCGATCTCCGTCGTATCCTCGCCGTGCCAGAGCTTTTGGCTCTTCAAACCGCGCCAATAGGTGGCCAGCGTGTCATGCAAGTACGCATACGGCACGCCGCAGAGCAGCGCATCCATCACATCCGTCTCCTTCGCGCCCGAGAGCCCGTGCGCGAGCGCGAGAATATCCTCATAGCGCGTCTCTTCGAACACCATCATGCCCAGCGCGCGCACATATGGCGAACGCACGGGATACGTTGCGCCCGTCACGACATCCTTGAGAAACAGGTCTTGCTTCTTGCTTCCAGAAAATGTCCAGCCGTCCGGCTCGGCGATATCGAGCAACAAATCCGTGAGGATTGGCAAACCGTAAGACACGATGCCTTTTGGCAGCAGCGCGAGGTCGTCAGCAAATGGCGCGACGAAAAACAACTGCTTCGCGCCGAGGTTCGTGAGGCGGTCGATGTGGTCAATCCATTCCGATGCAAAAACATTCTCAAGAATCATCGCCCGCCCTGGCCTTGCTTCCAGCTCTTGCATGAGTGCAGGAGAATACGTGCGCGGCAGGTCGACGAGCAACGGCATCTCGCCATACAGCCCACACGCGAGCGCATCCGCAAGGCCGACGGCCGACGTCCCCGCGAAAAACAAGGGCAACCCACGCAGCGCGCAAGCATACGAGAGCGCCGCAAACGCCCGCGACACGCGTTCCTCCTTCACGCCGACTTCATCAAGATTGCCTTGCAAGACCGACAAAAGTTCTTCTTGATCCGCTGCGCTCTCTTCCAACGGCTGCAAGAACACGGGCTGCTCAATGAACTCCGCCCGTTCGCCCGAAGCCAGCGTCCCCGCGCCCCCCATCAAGGGATAAGCAACCATCGCCCGCGCGACCGCTTCTGCCGTGTGCTGCCGGAGCTCTGCAAGTTCTTTTCGGACGTTCTGTTCGACGTCTTGGACGATCTGTTTTCGTTGCGCGAGTTCGCTCTTCATCTTCTCATAATCCTTGGCCAGGCCGTCATGCGCGCGGCGCTGCTTCTCCAGGTCGTCCGCGACCTGCTCCGCTTCCTTGCGCAACGTCCCCAGCTTCGCCTCGGCGGCCTTGCGTTCCGCCGTGTGTTCCGCGCGCCAGTCCTCGCTCAAGGCTTCCTTGCATTCGGCGATGATGTCCGGATTCCGCCGGGCGAGCAGGCAGAGCGCTTCGGTGTCGATGTCCTGACAGAGCACTTGGGCGTCGACCGATTCCAAAAACAGGCGGACGGCGCGCTGCGCTTCCTCGCGCGGCCAGCGGCAAGCGCGCGCGACCTGCGTGTAAAGGTCTTCCGTCAAGGCGTCTTGGAGCGCCTGCCGGAGCACGTGCCAGTCCGCCGTCTTGATGCCGAGCGACGCGAGCCGCTTGCGTGATGCCGCTTCGAGCACGCACTCCCGGATGATCTCGTTCTTCGATTTCAAAAACAGCGTGTGGACGGATGTGCCGAGCGAGAGCTTTTGATACAGCCAGCGCTTGCCGCCCGCGAACGGCAGGATGTACGACCGTTCCAGCACGAAGACCGGCGCTTCCGCGCAGTCCGGCGAAAGCGTCCAGACGTCCCCGCGCTGGACAAAATCTTTTTTCATGAGCAGGATCGCTTCCTGCCGTTCACTCGCCGATGGATACGTTAGCGCCCAACGACAATGCGAATCCACGAGGCGGATGCCTTCCCGCAATTTTTTTGCGACATCCGCAAGCGACTGGCAATCCGGCAGCAGGACGACTTCAATGTAGCTCGCCGTTTTGCATTCTTCCGACACGTAGAACGTCTTTTCCGGCGCATTCCGATTCGGCTGCGGCTGCCAGTTGACCAGCGTGCAATAGCCTTCGGGCAGCACGATTTTCGTCGACCAGATCGTCTTGCTGTGTTCGAACCACCGCTCGATGGAATCGGGGGAAAAGAGCGAGACGTCGCCCGTTTCCCTGTCGACATCCGCGATGCGCCGCAGGACATGTTCTCGCGTGTGGTCGCTCGCCATGATGGAAAAGATGCCGCCGTCCGCTGTCCCCGCGTACAGGTCGTAAAGCTCTGGCATTGCGTCCTCCTGCGTCGTCTGTGCCGCTTGCCACGCGTCCGCCTCGTCTTTCACCGCCGCGAGCTTTTGCTGGAGTTCCGCAAGCTCCTTGCGGGCAGCCGCGCTCTTCTCTTGCTGCGTGCGTTCCTCTTCTTGGAAGGCCGCGCTCTTCGCCGCTTGCTCCTTCGACAGGCGCTCCGCTTCTTTTTTCAACTGCTCTTTCTGGTCGTGCGTCTCCTTCTGCAGGGCGCGCTCCGCCTGCTCGAGTTTTTTCTCCCGCGCTTTCAGCTCGTCCAGCTTGCATTCCGCCGCCGATGGCCGCGTGATTTCTTCCACGAAATCGATTACGGCCTGCCGCGCCGCCTTCGAGCGGTTGCTGGCTTTGTCCAGCTGGAAAATCACGTCGGGATGCGTGCGAAATGGCGAGGCGA
This sequence comes from uncultured Veillonellaceae bacterium, assembly GCA_900318215.1. Taxonomy (GTDB): domain Bacteria; phylum Bacillota; class Negativicutes; order Selenomonadales; family Selenomonadaceae; genus Selenomonas_C. Next base: position 10,655 of record ONJV01000031.1, on the reverse strand, counting down.
GAATGCCCTTGACCGTCGCGAGCTGCTGCGTGCATCCCGCCGCTTTCGCCTGCGCGCACGCGGTTTCATATTCCTTCAGCCACGTCTGCAGCGTCGCCTCGAGAAACGTGCGTGCGTCCTGATTCTTGCGCTGCGTGCGGAGCGCGTCGCGCAGATCTTTCGGATGGAGGTCTGCAAATTTCGGCATCTTCTTTCCAGCGTAAGCCGATTGCAACACCTTTTTATGCTTCTCAAAAAACGTCCGGATCACATCGTCGGGCAGTGCCGCGCAAATGTCGTCCCATAAGGTTTCAAGTTCTGTCTGTTCCATAAAGAATAGCCAAGCTCCTTTTTTGAATGGCGTTCCGCAAATGCTCCGGCACGCTTCCCCTCCGCAACTGTTTCTTCCACCACGCTGCGAACAACGGGTCGCCCGCGAGCCGCTTTGCCGCTTCGATGAGTGGGCGGTCGATGGGGACATTTCGCCCGCGTCCATCGTGCTCTCTTGCAAACCACACGGTTTCGCGGAAGCCGCGCAACGTGTTTTCCTGCGGCTTTGCTTGCGGTTTTACTTGTGGTTTCGGCTTTGCATACGTGACGGCAAACACGCAGTCGCAGCCGAGGAGAAGCTCGACGCGCGTGCCGAGCTGCACCTTCACGGGGAGCGCCGGATCGCTGCCCGTGTACGCCTCGTTTTGCACGAGCACTCCATCTTCATAGACGCGCACGGTGGCATCGTAATCCGAGGAAAGATAAATGGTTCCCTTTTCCGGCAGCACGGACGTCACACCCGGCGCGACGGGCGCGCCGCCCCGGCGCTTCGTCGTCACGGAAAAGGCGGGGGCCTCCGCCTGCACCTGCGCCGCGCCGAGACGATCTTCCGTCACGATGTAGAGCGCGTCGAGCGCTCGCACGCGGCCCGTGAGAATCGTCAGGAGCCCTTGATACATCCCCACACGCGCATGACCCCATGGTGTGGTGCCATCCGTTGTTGCTCCGTCGAATTCCAATCGTTTCGAGTTCTTTTGCGTTCCTTCGAATAAGAGCACCTGCACGCCCGCCGAATCCCAGGCCCGCAACGCGAAATCGACGGCCGGCACCGTCCTGGCCTTTGCCTGCTTTTCAATGTGAATCTCATTGCCGTCGCGCCTCATGATGGGCCAGAGCGGACGCAGTCGCAGCGGTGCATCCGTCAAAACATAGGGGAACGTGCGAAAATATCTGGTGAGCTCCGTCGGAATGCTTGCTCCTCGCGCCGTCAAATGGATATGGTGGAGATACAGCGTCCGCCCGTGCATGCGATACGTCCGTACGCACGTGTCCGCATCTTCTTTTTTGCGCAACCACGACGGCACGTATCTCCTTGGCATCAGAAGCGCGTAGTCGCCGTCGAGATGCACTTCCTCGCCGTATGGCTGGAACACGCCCGTCTCCCAATCGTAGAGCGCGCCCGCCGCATGGAAAAAGTCGCCCGCGCTGCCGTCCGTACGTCCATCCCGCCACGGCAGCGGGATGTCACTCCCTCGTGATTCGCAACGGATGGCGAGCGTGCGCGGCGGCTCCGTACCGATGGCGAGCTCCGTCACGCCCTCTGCGCGCAACCGCTCGTCTCCATACGGATGCACCGTGCCGCCATTCACCTGGATGTTCACGCGAAATGCGCCGATTTCTTTGCGAGGCCATACGTGATGGATGGCTGCCTCGAGAATTCGGCGGCTGATGCCGACGAAAAAATGCGGTTCTTCTTTGCTCTTCCAATCCATACGGATGCGCGGCGCGTGGATGCCATGCTGGAATGCTTTATAATCTGGTGAGTCCTCCGTCCGATCAGGACAGTTTTTGTCCTCCTCGCCACGACTGTGACGAAAGAAATACGGCTGCGCTTTTTTCGATTCATCGTGAACGAGCGTTACGTACTGGTAGCAGCTCATGCACATATAATTCTTGTTCTTGGCACTGCGAGGTATCTCTTTATTTTGCGCTGCCTCCTGTGCGCTGATCGGCACCATGCCCTTCCCGCGCCCTTTGGTATCCCAGAAAACATGCTCCAACGGCATGAAATTCCCTCTCCTCACGTTTTCAACAGAAAAAACAGAGTCATATTTATCAATTTATTAGTCTACCATGACATAGACGAAAGGAAAAGGTTTTTGTATCAAAATTATCAAAATGCTTTATAACCTTTTCCTCAAACCGTGACACGCAAATGCCCCGCAACGCATCATGCAGCAGCATCCGTTGCGGGGCAAACCATTTCTCCTATGAAACTCTACTCAACTCAAAGCCCGGCTTCCTTGCGCAGCACATCCGCCTTATCCGTGTGCTCCCACGGCAGGTCGACGTCCGTCCGGCCGAAGTGGCCGTACGCTGCCGTCTGCTTGTAAATCGGACGGCGCAGGTCGAGCATCTTGATGATGCCGGCCGGACGCAGGTCGAAATGCTTCTTCGCGAGCTCTTCGATCTTCTCCTCGTCCACCTTGTTCGTGCCGAACGTATCGACCATGACGGAGACCGGATAAGCGACGCCGATGGCATAGGCGAGCTGGATTTCGCAGCGGTCGGCGAGGCCTGCCGCCACGATGTTCTTTGCGACATAGCGCGCCGCATACGCAGCACTGCGGTCGACCTTCGTGGGGTCTTTGCCCGAGAACGCGCCGCCGCCATGACGTGCCCAGCCGCCATACGTGTCGACGATGATCTTGCGGCCCGTGAGGCCCGAATCGCCCTGCGGGCCGCCGATGACGAACTTGCCCGTCGGGTTGACGAAGATGCGCGTCTTGTCAGAAAGGAGCTCAGCCGGAACGACCTTCTTGATGACCTCGGCAATCAGGTCTTTGCGAATCTGGTCGAGCGACACGTCCTCGTCATGCTGCGTCGAGATGACGATGGTATCGACGGCGACTGGCTTGCCATCCTCGTAGAGAATCGTGACCTGTGTCTTGCCGTCCGGGCGCAGATACGAGAGCGTGCCGTCCTTGCGGACTTCGGCGAGGCGGCGCGCGAGGCGATGTGCGAGCGCAATCGGCAGCGGCATGTATTCCGGCGTCTCGTTCGTCGCATAGCCGAACATCATGCCCTGGTCGCCAGCACCGATAGCGTCCTCAACGTCCATCTGGCCTTCGCGCGCTTCGAGCGCCTGGTTGACGCCCTGAGCGATGTCCGGCGACTGCTCGTCGAGCGAGACGAGGATGCCGCACGTCTCGGCATCAAAGCCGTATTTCGCGCGCGTGTAGCCGATGTCGCTGACCGTCTTGCGGATGATTTTCGGGATATCGACATAGCATTTCGTCGAGATTTCGCCGACGACATGCACCTGGCCCGTCGTCACGAGCGTCTCGCAGGCCACGCGGCCCTGCGGGTCTTTCTCGAGGATGGCGTCGAGGATGGCGTCCGAAATCTGGTCCGCCATCTTGTCAGGATGCCCTTCCGTCACGGACTCCGAGGTGAAATACATACGTTTCTTGCTCATGGTGGTATTACCTCCTATGCACTTTGCCGAACATCGAGCTTTCCCGTTTCCCGTCCATAAGAAAAAGCCCTCTATAAAAAGAGAGCTTCATATTTCTACTCTCATCTTTATAGGTGTGTCACCTACCGGAATTGGCACCGTTTTGCTTTCGCAAGGGTTGCCGCAGCTTCATAGGGCCAGTCCCTCCACTGCTCTGGATGAGTCCGATGTTCAGTTTTGTTTGACTGTATACATCATAGCGTAGCGGCGCATGCATGTCAAGAGCGAAATGAAGCGCTTCATGCCCTGCCCTGGGAAAGCGCCCCCGCCACGCGGTCGAGAATGATGTCGGCGAGCGCCCGCTTGCTCATGAGCGGATGCTCGGTGTGCGTGCCGTCGCGGCCGAGGATCGTCACGCAGTTCGTGTCCGCAGAAAAGCCCGCGTCTTTCCTGCTCACATCGTTCGCGACGATGAAGTCAAGATTCTTTTTCTTGAGCTTGCCCGCAGCATATTCGAGCACGCGCTCCGTTTCGGCCGCAAAGCCGACGAGCACCTGCTGCTGTTTCTTTTCGCCGAGCTCTTTCAAGATGTCGGGATTGCGCACGAGTTCGAGGAACAGGCTGCCGTCCTTCTTCTTGATTTTCTGCCCCGCGCGCTCCTTCGGGCGATAGTCGGCGACGGCGGCCGCCTTGATGACGGCATCGGTGTCGGCGTACTCGCGGAGCACGGCATCGTGCATCTCCTGTGCCGTCAGCACATCGACGCGGCGCACGCCCGCCGGCGTTGCGAGGCCGACCGGCCCGGCCACGAGCACGACGTCCGCGCCGCGCTGCGCGGCCGCCTCAGCGACGGCGAAGCCCATCTTGCCCGTCGAGCGATTACCGAGATAACGCACGGGGTCGAGCGGTTCATGCGTGCCGCCCGCTGTCACGAGCACCTTGCGGCCGATGAGGTCGCGCTTCTGGCAGACGGAGGCATCTGCGCCCTGCCCCCCGCCGTCAAGGAACTGTTCGAGCACGGACACGAGTTCGACAGGTTCTGGCAGGCGTCCTGCCCCGCTCGTGCCGCAGGCGAGCTTCCCGCTCGCGGGCTCGACGACATGAAAGCCATGCGTGCGCAATCGTTCGAGATTCTCCTGCGTCATGGCGTTTTCATACATCGCCGTGTTCATGGCAGGCGCGACGAAAATCGGAGCCTTCGTCGCCAGCACGGTCGTCGTCAGCATATCATCCGCCATGCCGCAGGCCGTTTTTGCGAGGAAGTTCGCCGTCGCGGGCGCGACGAGCACGACGTCGGCAAGCTTCGCAAGCGCGATATGCTCGACATGGTAGTGCGTGACTTTCGCCCACATGTCCGTGATGACGGGCTCGTCGCTCATCTCGCGGAACGTGAGCTCCGTTACGAAGTTCTGCGCGCCGCGCGTCATGATGACGTGAACATACGCGCCTTTCTTGCGCAGACGGCTCACGACCTCGACGGCCTTGTACGCCGCGATGCCGCCCGTCACGCCGAGAACAACGTGCTTTCCCGTCAAGCTCGATGCTGCTTCCGCTGTTTCCATCTCCGCGCCCCCTCGGCAGCTCACTGCTCTTTCTTGATGACGTAGTTGATCTTGCCCTCGGCGATTTCCTCGAGCGCATTCGTCACGTTCTTCGTCGACTGCAGCTCGTCGAGCGGCTCCGCGCCGTCGAGCAGCTGGCGCGCACGCTTTGCCCCGCAGACCACGAGGGCGTAACGGCTGTCGACCTTCGTCATCAGCGTGTCCGTCGACGGATTGACCATGCTCATAACCTGATTCTGCTTCTTCATTCTTTCTCCAGCTCCTCAAAAAGATGTTCGTTGCCCTCGACGCGGCAGTGTTCTGCTGCGAGGATGGACTTGATGTCGCGCACGGCATTTGGCACCGTGTCATTCACGACGACATATTTGTATTTCCGGCCGATGCCGATTTCCTTCTTTGCGTTGCCCATGCGGCGTGCGAGGCTTTCCTCCGTCTCCGAGCCGCGGCCGCGCAGGCGGCGCTCCAGTTCCTCGATGGAGGGCGGCAGGAGGAAGATGAACAGCCCGTCCGGGCATTTCTTCATGACATTGAGCGCGCCCTGGATGTCGATTTCGAGCAGGATGTCCTGCCCGGCCGCGCGGCGTTCCTCGATTTTTCCGAGCGGCGTGCCATAGTAGTTGCCGTAGACATTCGCATACTCGAGGAATCCGCCTTCGGAAATGAGCTGCTCGAACCGCTCCTTTGACAAAAAATAATAATTCACGCCGTCCTGCTCGCCTTCGCGCGGTGCACGCGTCGTTGCCGAGATGGAATAGGCGAGCTCCGGCGTCGTCTCCAGGAGTTCATGGCAGACCGTGCCCTTGCCCGTGCCCGAAGGGCCAGAAACGACGATCAGCAGACCTTTCTTCATGCCTCTTCCTCCTTCTCCGCGTCCTGCGGCAGTTCCTGTGCCTCTTTCGCATCCCCGTCATCGCTGCCAATCATGCGGTGCGCGACGGTCTCCGGCTGCACGGCCGAAAGGATGACGTGGTCGCTGTCCGTGATGACGACGGCGCGCGTGCGGCGGCCATACGTCGCGTCGATGAGGCGCTGCGCGTCGCGCGCTTCCTGGATGATGCGCTTGATGGGCGCGGACTCTGGGCTCACGATGGCGATGATGCGGCTCGCCGACACGATGTTGCCGAAGCCGATGTTGATGAGTTTGATGTCCATAGTTCACCTCGCGACGTTCATTCGATGTTCTGTACCTGCTCGCGCAGCTTCTCGATCTCGCTCTTCATATCGACGACCGTCTGCGCGGCCTCGGCGCTCTGGCACTTCGAGCCGATCGTGTTCGCTTCGCGGTTCATCTCCTGAATCAGGAAATCGAGCTTGCGTCCGACCGGAGCGTCCGCTCCCTCGATGATAGCACGGAACTGCGCGAAATGGCTTTCGAGCCGCACGACCTCTTCCGTGAAATTCACCTTGTCGGCATAGAGCGCCGTTTCCTCGATGATGCGCGTCTCGTCGATGTCCTCGGCGGACAGCAGCTCGTCCATCGTCGCCTGCAGCCGCTCGCGGTAATGCGCGACGATGTCCGGCGCAAGCGTCCGCAGCTTCTCGACAAAGCCCGACAGCGTCTCGATGCGGTGCAGGAAATCCTGCTTAAGGTTTTCGCCCTCGGTCTGCCGCATCGTATCCAGCGCTGAGAGTGCCTTGTCAAGGGCCTCATCGAGCACGGGCTCGCCGCCTTCGAACGACGCCGTTTCCTCGACCGACAGCACGTCGGGATACGAGGCAATCGTTGCGACATCGTCCGGCCGCGCGACGCGCAGCAGATCGCTCATCTCATTGAGCGCCTGATGGTACGCAAGCGCGAGCTTGCGGTCGACGCGGATCTCTGCGCTCTTCTCGCGCAGGTCTTCGACCGTCACGAAGAGATCGAGCTTGCCGCGCGCGACCGTCTGCTTGATGCGGTCGCGCATATGCGCCTCTTCGGCATTCAAGAGTTTTGGCGTATGAAACGCGATGTCGAGGAAGCGCTGGTTGACCGTCTTGACTTCGACGCGGACTTTCCAGTCCGCGCTCTCCGCCGCACCCTCGCCATAGCCTGTCATGCTTTTGAGCATTCTGCGACCTCCTCAGGCTTCGATTTCGCCCGCGAAGACCTGCACGGCCGGGCCCGTCATATAGATGTGATTGTCCTTCTCGCTCCACTCGATGCCGAGCTTGCCGCCGTCAAGCGTGATTTCCGCGCGGCGGTCGGTCTTGCCATTCAGCACAGCCGCCGTCAGCGTCGCACAGGCACCCGTGCCGCACGCCAGCGTGATGGCTGCACCGCGCTCCCAGACGCGCATGCGCATGTGTTGACGATCGAGCACCTGCACGAACTCCGTATTCGTCTTTTTCGGATAGCGCTCCTGCACCTCGAAAATCGGACCGACTTCCTCGATCGGCGTCGTCTTGATGTCATCGACAAAGACGACGCAATGCGGATTGCCCATCGAGACGCCCGTGATGTTCCACTTGCGGCCAGCGACCTCGACCGGCTCGTTCACGACGCGGCGATTGCCATAGCCTGCCATCGGAATCTTGTCCGCCTCGAGCACCGGCTCGCCCATATCGACGCGCACGCCCGTCACGACGCCGTCCTTCTCGACGATTTCCGGCACGAGGATGCCCGCGCCCGTCTCGACCGTGAATTTCTTCTTGTCCGTGATATGATGGTCATAGAGATAGCGCGCAAAGCAGCGGATGCCGTTGCCGCACATCTCCGCCTCGCTGCCGTCCGCATTGAAAATGCGCATGCGGAAATCCGCCTTGTCCGAATTCAGGATGACGAGCACGCCGTCACCGCCGACGCCGAAGTGGCGGTCGCAAGATTTCTTTGCAAATGCGCCGTAATCCGCGAGTTCCTTCTCCCGGCAGTCAATCAGCAGGAAATCATTTCCACACCCCTGCCATTTCGTGAATTTCATATCCGATATGCCTCCCTGAGGAAATTGCAAAATCTCAATCTATCACTTCATTTTACTTGTTTTCGCCGCCGCTTGCAAGTATTCATGCGATGATGGTATACTTTTCTTTACGAATATGTTTCCATCGCACCCGCGGAAGAAACAATATACGAATCCACATGTCCTGCAAGGGACTCCCCCTGCCGCTCTGCGGCTCTCCCCCCAGCCTAAAGGCATAAGCGACCGCTAAACGCTAAAGCGTTAAGCGTCTGCTTATCTAAGAGGGGGGCTGAGGGGGCGTAGAAACGAGGTACCACCATGAGCAGTTTCGACGGCTTTTCCATGCACGCACTGACGCGCGAGCTCGACCGCGCGCTGTCCGGCGGGCGCATCGACAAGATCACGCAGCCGAACAAGCAGACCATCATCCTTTCCGTCCGCCAGCCCGGGCGGAACTTCCTCCTCCACATCACGACGAATCCGGCGAACCCCGCCGCGCACCTGCTCGCAAAACCGCTCGAGAATCCGCCAGAGCCGCCGGTCTTCTGCATGGTGCTCCGCAAGCAGATCGAGACGGGCCGCATCGCCTCCATCCGCCAGCACGGCCTCGACCGCCTGCTGCTCATGGACATCGACACCATCGGCGCTGGCGGCGTCATCGCGACGAAGACGCTCGTGCTCGAGCTCATGGGAAAATACAGCAACATCATCCTCGTCGAGAACGGCACAATCATCGACGCCATCCGGAAAATCGGCGCGAACAACAGCCGCGTACGCACCGTGCTGCCCGGCGACGCCTATGAACTGCCGCCCACGCAGGACAAGCTCGACCTCTTCCAGGCGCCGATGGCAGACATCCTCGCACGCATCCAATCGTTTCACGAGATGAAGCTCCAGAAAGCCATCCTCGCGACCTGCCTCGGCTTCGGTCCCGTCTCGGCAAAAGAAGCCTGCGCACGCGCCCACCTGCCGATGAACATGTTCACCGTCGATCTCACAAAGGACGACCTCGACGCCCTCGCCAGCGCCCTCATCGAACTGCGCAACGCCGTCGACGCCGAAGTCCCGGAGCCCGTCATCGTCACGGACGAGCACAAGAAGCTCCTCGCGCTCGCCGCTTTTCCGCTCCACTACCTCAAAGACGGCACGACGACAACGTACGACAGCCTCTCCGCCATGCTCGACGCCGCCGACAAGCTCGCGGGCAGCTACGTGCTGCCGGACAAAGACCGCTTTCGCAAGCTTGTCAAGAACGAAAAGAACCGCGCCATCGGCAAACTCCGGAAGCTCGACGACGAAATCGCGGCCGCCGAGAACGCGGACGAATGGAAACGCTATGGCGACAACCTCATGACGTACCAGTATGAATTCCGCGACCACGTCGACAAGGAAATCACCGTGCCCGACATCTACAGCGAGACAGGCGAGACCATCACGATCCCGCTTGACCAGCGCGAAACCATCGTCGGCAACATGCAGCTTTGCTACAAGAAGTACGACAAGCTCAAGCGCGCGCAGTCGCTGCTCGCCCTCCAACGGAAGGAATGTGAAGACAACATCGCCTACCTCGAAACCATCGAGGCCGGCCTCTTCGCTTCGAAAAGCCTCGCAGAAATCAATGAAATCCACAATGAGCTCATCGCAGGCGGCTACCTGCGCGAGAAGCCAAAGAAAAAGAACAACGACAAGCCAGCGAAGCCGTTCCATTTCACAGCGCCCGACGGCACGCCCATCCTCGTCGGCAAGAACAACTATCAGAACGACAAGCTCACGACGAAGGTCGCGGGCCGCATGGATACGTGGTTCCACACGAAGAATATCCCAGGCTCCCACGTCATCGTGCGCAACGACGGCGCCGACCTCTCGAAAGAAACGATGGAGCTCGCCGCCATGCTCGCCGCCCATTTCTCGAAAGCACAGGAAGGCTCGAACACACCCGTCTACTACACACAGATCCGCTACGTCAAGAAGCCGTCCGGCTCCAAGCCCGGCTTCGTCATCTTCACGAACCAGACGACCGTCTACGTCACTCCCGACGAAGAAAAACTCGCCCCCGTGCTCGCGGCCGACAAGAACGCATAAAAAAGAGAGACATGACAGGAACTCCTGCCGTGCCTCTCTTTCTTTCTGCCTGAAAACGTTCAATCATCACGAACGGTTGCGCCGCGCGAGGATGCGGATGACCTTCGCGCCGGTGTTGTGAATCTTGCGGAGCGGTGCGACGCGCGTCTTAACCTTTGGACGGATGTCCGACGCTGCTGCAATCTCGCCGCGCTTCAGGAACGTCGTCTTCGTCTTGTCCGGCTGGAAGAACTTGCGGATGCCCTTGAAAAACTCCTCAGGCTGTGCGTTCTCCGCGAACAGGAACACATCGCCTGCCACATAGCGGAGGTCGGTATAGACATGCAGCATGACATGCCCTTCGCCGAACAACGCCGCAATCGCATAATGCTGCTTCTCGATCTCATGACCCTGCACGTCGATGATCCTGCATCCGAAACCGCCGAGCAGATCTCGGAGCATCGACTTGATGGCCTCCATCTCCTGCAGCTTGCTGTTCTTGCAATGATAAAAATCCATCGTCAACTGACGAGCTAAAATTTTCAAACCATCGGCCCCTTTGCCCGCGTACTTTATACTCTATTATAGAGGACATCGTAGACGACGTCAACGAAAAAAGGCCGCCCTGCTGGCGACCTTGCGTTGTATTCTCTCAAAACTATACAGAAGAACGAAACAATCGAACATTCTAGGTTCGTCTACTGAAGGATGTTAAAATCCTGCGGATTT
>ONJV01000021.1 GCA_900318215.1 uncultured Veillonellaceae bacterium | reverse complement strand
CAACGTTATCCTGACCCCGCACGCGGCATTCTACTCCGAAGAATCGCATCAGGAGCTCGCCGCGCGGGCTGTGCAGAACATCCTCGATTTCTTCGCGGGAAAGCCCGTCAAGAATCTGGCGGCAAAAAAGGAAACGGCAGTCGAAGGAGGCGCGGCATGATGGACGCGAGCGTTGATTTTTCCAAGGAAATGGAAGCCCTGACGAAGGATCTCGTCGGCATCCGCAGCGTCAATGGCACGGCAGGGGAGCGCGAAGTCGCGGAGTTCATTCTCCGCTGGCTGCGCTCTTTTCCGTATTTTGCGGCGCATCCCGAGCGGGCGTTCACGCAGGAAATCCCGGGCGACAGGCTCGGGCGCGAGAATGTCTTCGCCTATGTGCATGGCACGAAGAAGGCGGAAGGCCCGCGTAAGACGCTCGTTTGGCACGGCCATATCGATACGGTCGGCACGGAGGATTTCGGCGCACTCGAGCCGTGGGCGAACGATCCGGACAAGCTGCTTGAAAAGCTCCTCGCAGAACCTGACCTGCCTGCGGCCGTGCGGAGCGATCTCGCGACGGGCGACTGGATGCCCGGCCGCGGCGCCTGCGATATGAAGAGCGGCGACGCCGTGTTCCTCGTGTTGCTGACATATCTCAGCGAGCACACGGACGCGTTCTCTGGCACGATCGTACTGTCGCTGAACTGCGTCGAGGAAAACGAGCACACGGGCATTTTGCACGGCCTCGACGTGCTCGACGAGCTCAAGGAACGCGAAGGGCTCAACTATCTCTTCGCCATCAACAACGACTACATCTGCCCGCTCTACGACGGCGATCCGCACCGCTATCTTTACGCAGGCGCGGTCGGCAAGCTGCTGCCGTGCGTCTACATCCACGGATGCGAGACACATGTCGGCCAGTGTTTCGAGGGCTTCGATGCGAGCGTCGCGGCCGCCGAGGTCGTGAAGCGCATCAATTATCATACGGAGCTCTGCGACGGCTATCGCGGCGAGTACACGCTGCCGCCGTCCGTGCTGAAGCTCGCCGACCTCAAGCCGGCCTACAATGTGCAGACGGCACAGGAGGCTTGGACGTACTTCAACTATTTCGTCCATGCCGCGAGCGTAGCCGACATCCTCGCAGGGCTCAAGGGCATCGTGAAAGAAAGCATGCACGAGGTTGCCAGCCGCATCGACACCGAGGCGGAAGCCTATGCGAAGCTCGCTCAACAGCCTGTCGTGCCGCCAAAGTTCCAGCCCGACGTCCTGAGCTATGAAGAGCTCGTGGCGGCCGTGCGCGAGAAGCGGGGCGCGGAAGCGCTTGACGAGGAACTCGCCGCGATGGCGCGCAAGCTGCGCGACGAAGGCCGCGACCTGCGTGAAATCTCGCTGGCCATCGTGCGCCATCTCGTGCGCGAGCTCCATCCCGCGCGGCCGCTGGCCGTGCTGTTCTTCGCCGCGCCGTACTGCCCGGCGAACACGCTGCGGCAGGAAGTGGCAGGAGAGAAGAAACTTTACGAGGCGCTCGAAACGCTTGTCGATGCGTTTGGCAAAGAGACGGGGGAGCAGTACAAGATCCTGCAGTTCTTCCCGAGCCTTTCGGACTCGAGCTATCTCAAGATTGATGACACGCCGGAGTCCGTTGCAGTGCTCTACCAGAATCTTCCAGGCGGCAAGACGGTCTCGCCCGTCCCGACGGAGCGCATCCGTAGCCTCTCCATCCCGGCCGTCGATTTCGGCTGCTACGGCAAAGACGCGCACAAGTGGACGGAACGCATGTACAAGCCCTATACGTTCGGCGTGCTGCCGAAGCTGATTCTGAAAGCTGTAGCGAAGTTCCTCGATTAAATATGGAAAGAAGAGATACAATATGTATGTAAAAAACGGCACGGGCGTCTTGAAGCGCGTCCTCCTTTCGAAACCGCAATACCTCAAGGCTGCCCCCATCAACGAGATTGCGCGCAAGTGGGCGCCGGAGCTCGATGTGGAGAAGATGCTCCACGAGCATGAGCTCGTCGTCAAAGCGTATCATGACGCTGGCGTCGAGACGGAGTTTCTCGAGCCGGATGCGAACCGGCCGAATTCCGTCTTCGCCCGCGATTTCGGTGGTTGCGTGCGCGAGGGGTACATCCTCGGCCGCTTCCGCGAGCCGCTGCGATTCCAGGAGCATACGGACTACGAGCAACGCATGAAGGAGCTCGGCGTGCCCGTCATCGTCGAGGTCAGGGAAGGCCTTTTCGAGGGTGGCGACTTCATGTTCCTCGATGAGCACACGATTGCGCTCGGCATGTTCGCTCGCACGGACAAAAAAGGTTTCGAGGAAATCAAGGCGGGCCTTGCACCCTATGGCTACGAAGTGCTGCCCGTGCCGGGCCCCGAGGCGTATCTCCATCTCGACATGTGCTTCAATCTCGTCGACGACCACATCGCCGTCGCGTATCCCGGTGCACTGACGGAGGACTTCAAACAAGAGCTCGCGAAGCGCGAGATCGAGATCGTGCCCGTGCCGGAAGAGGCCATCTTCGCGCATGGCTGCAACCTCCAGGCCATCGGCGACCATCGCGTGCTCTCGCTTGCACGCAACACACGCGTCAATGAGGAGCTCCGGAAGCGCGGCATGACGGTCATCGAGCTCCCCGTGACGGAGATTCTCAAAGCCGGCGGCGGCCCGCACTGCATGACGTTCCCGCTCGTGCGCATCTGATGCAGGTTTTCGTTGACAGAGACGTGGCACTGTACTAGAATAAAAAACTGTGAATCCTGCATATTTATAAAAAGGTGAGTGTACTCGCATGAATTTCAACTTCGACCTCATCGTCAACTCGTTCCCGCTGCTGCTTTTGGGAGCGGTCATCACGGTCAAGATCACGGCTATGTCTGTCGCGCTCGGCATCGTCATCGGCCTGTTCGCTGGCATCGCGCGCATCTGCCGCGTGAAGCCGCTCCGATGGATTTCGGCCGTCTATGTCGACTTCTTCCGCGGCACGCCGCTGCTCGTCCAGATTTTCCTGTTCTATTTCGCCGTGCCGGTCATCACGGGCCAGCGCATCGACCCGTATGTCGCGGCTGTCGGCTCGTGCGGCATCAACTCCGGCGCGTACATCGCCGAGATCGTCCGCGCTGGCATCCAGTCCATTGACGAAGGCCAGATGGAAGCGGGCCGCTCGCTCGGCATGACGTGGACGCAGACGATGCGCTACGTCATCGTGCCGCAGGCCATGAAGCGCGTCATCCCGCCGCTCGGCAACGAGTTCATCGCATTGCTGAAGGATTCGTCCCTCGTCTCCGTCATCGGTTTCGAAGAGCTCACGCGCCGCGGCCAGCTCATCATCGCAAAGACGTATGCCTCGCTCGAAATCTGGTTCAGCGTCGCCATCATCTATCTCGTCATGACGCTGACGATCTCGCGCTTCGTGGCCTTCCTGGAAAAGAGGTATAATCCAGATGATCGACATTGAAAACCTGCACAAATCGTATGGCGACGCCCACATCCTGAAGGGCATCGACCTCCATATCAAGGAGAAGGAAGTCGTCGTCATCATCGGCCCGTCGGGCTCGGGCAAGAGTACGCTGCTACGGTGCATCAACTTCCTCGAAGTGCCGACGGAAGGCACGGTGGCCGTCGACGGCATCCTGCTGAACGGCGAGACGAATATCAATGACGTCCGCAAGGAAGTCGGCATGGTGTTCCAGCGCTTCAACCTCTTCCCGCACATGACGGTGCTCCAGAACATCATGCTCGCGCCGATGAAGGTGCGCCATATCGCAAAGGAAGAGGCCGAGCAGACGGCAAAGAAGCTCTTGGCGCGCGTCGGCCTCGAAGACAAGGCCGACAGCTATCCGCCGCAGCTCTCGGGCGGCCAGCAGCAGCGCGTCGCGATTGCGCGCGCCCTCGCGATGAAGCCGAAGGTCATGCTGTTTGATGAGCCGACGTCGGCGCTCGACCCCGAGATGGTCGGCGAAGTCCTCGACGTCATGAAGCGCCTCGCCGAAGAGGGCATGACGATGGTCATCGTCACGCACGAAATGGGCTTTGCGCGCGAGGTCGGCGACCGCGTGCTGTTCGTCGACGGCGGCCAGATTCTCGAGCAGGGCACGCCGGACGAGGTCTTCAACCATCCGAAGGAGAAGCGCACGCAGGATTTCCTCTCGAAAGTCCTCTGAGACCTCGGGAATCTGTGTTTTCTGAGGAATGTTCTGAGTTTCATTTTCAGATTATTTCCGAACGAAAGACCAACGAAACCTTTCATTGACACCGCCGCAGAGAAAAAGTATAATGGATATGTGACCGGCACACGCGGTCACATATTGCATTTTAGGAGGAATCACCATGGTCGGCAAAGTAAAATGGTTCAGCGCAGAAAAGGGATATGGATTCATCGCACGCGAGGACGGCGACGATGTGTTCGTTCATTTCTCCGCCATCCAGGATGAAGGTTTCAAGACGCTCAACGAGGGCCAGGACGTCGAGTTCGACATCGTCGAGGGCGCACGTGGCCCGCAGGCAGCAAACGTCGTCAAGACGGCCTGAGGCAGCAAGCAGAAAGTCACGGCCTTCCCGAGATTTCTCGGGAGGGCCTTTTGTTTTCCTGCGTTTTCGTTCCTTCTATTCAGAAAATTTTTGGATACAGGAAGGAATTTCCCCTGCGCTATCGAATATTACAAGTACAAGCACAGGAACATGAGAAAGGGGATGTGTCTTATGGCAACATTCACAATCAGAGGCAAAAATATCGAAATCACTCCTTCGCTCCGTGAGTACGTGGTGAAGCGCGTCGGCAAAGTAACGAAATACTTTGAGAAAGTCGGTGAGATCACTGTGCTCCTCACCGTCTCGAAAGGGCGTCATATCGTCGAGGTGACGGTCCCCATCCAGGGCGGCATCGTCCTGCGCGGCGAGGAAGCCACCATGGACATGTATACATCCATCGATCTGGTCGTCGAGAAGCTCGAGCGCCAGATTCACAAGCAGAAGACGAAGCTCGCGCGCCGGTTCCGCAGCGGCGGATTCAAGGCCGAAGTCATCGAGGAGCAGGAGAAAGAGCATCCCGTGGACAAGCGCGATGAAAGCGCCGAGTATCCGGTCGTCAAGACGAAGCGCTTCGTCGTGAAGCCGATGGACGTCCAGGAAGCCATCATGCAGATGAACCTGCTCGACCACAACTTCTTCGTATTCCGCGACAGCGAGACGGAGGAAGTCAACGTCGTCTACCGCCGCACGGACGGCAACTACGGCCTGATCGAGTCCGGCAACTGAGACGGATTGACGGGCTGAGATAATCGAAGATTCGCAAGGGACTGCCCGCGCAGGAGCGTGCGGGCGGTTTCTTTTTTTATTGCAAGGAGAAGAGCATGGAAACACATCAGCCGCTGGTTTCGGTCATCATCCCGCTCTATAATCGGCGGGAAACCATTGAGGAATGTATTGACAGCGTCTTTGCGCAGACGTGCCAGGATTTTGAGATTCTTTGTATCGATGATGGCTTGACGGATAGCGGGCCGGAGTTTTGCGAGGAAAAGTATGGCGACGATGCAAGGTTTCATCTCGTGCGACAATCGAATCAAGGAACTTGGGCAGCGCGAAATCATGGTCTGGAACAAATTCTTTCGCCGCTCGTTTTTCGAAAATAGTCATATCCGATTCCAGCCGTGAGGTATCGCGATGACTGCATCTTCGTCCTTTCATGCCTGTTTCATGCGAAGACGTTTGTCTGCACGCCATTCCTCTATTATGTGTATCGTATCTCCTATGGATCGGCTTTGCGCGCACACAAGACGCTTGATGATGTCAAAAAGGTCATCGAGACGATGTTGCAAGTCTTGCATGGGGTCGATTGGGATTTCTCAGACATAAGTGAAAGAGGCGGCGTAAAGCCGGCCGGACAAATAATCGCTAACTGCAACAGCCCCGTCATTTAAGGCTCCATCGGCCGGATCTGGCAGAAATATTCTGTATAGGAGATATCCGCACTCATCAGCATCCCCTCGTGGTACGACGTGCCGCGTACGAGCTTGTGCCAGTCACCATAATAGCTTTCGAGCACTGCATAGTAGTTACGGAATGCCTTCACCTGCATGGACTCGAATGGCAAGTCGATGGTTTCGTCGAGCAACGCGATGGGAAACCGGCCCTTTCTTTGTTGCAGTTCCGTGATGAGCTCGTTCACCATCTTTGTGCTGCCCCAGGATGCTGCTGCCATTTCTTCATAAATGGAGAACCGCTGCCGCTTCGGCATGCGAGCGACCATCTCAATCTCGTTTTTCGGCATACGCGGCACATAACGTCCCTCGGCGCAGGCGCGCAAAAAATCATCGGCCTGCACTGTCAGCATCCAGAGCTCCTTCTCGATTTCGAGCACGAGCTGCTGCTCTTCGCTGCCACCATCCGGCACGGCGTCGAGTGGGAAGATGTCGATGAAGAGGCCCTGGTTGTACTGCGGCTTGTCTCGATGTTCGATGGCCATGGTCTCGCGGTTGCGAATTTTCGTGAACGCATAGATATAAGCATCATTGTAGGCCGTCTGCAGCACGAAGGGCTCCTCGAACTCGTCTGCCGCCTGCTGAAGTTCCTGATATGCAGGCCGCGTCATGTAGACGTCGATATCGTCATCCCATGGGATGAAACCCTGATGGCGTGCCGCGCCGAGCAGCGTGCCATACGCTGCCCACCACTGCCAGCCATGGCGGGCGCAGACCTCGGCGAACTTGTCGAGCATCTCGAGCTCCTTCTCCCAGATCTTCTTGCGGTCCGTCGTCACGAGGAAGCCGCTGCGGATCTCATCTTTCATAACGTCATGAATGTACATGTTACACGTTTTCTTCCTGCTCATTTATTTATTTTTCTCCCCCTTCAAAACCATAAGCAACCAGAAGTACGCCGACGAAGACAAGCAGACAGCCGAGCCATTCGAAGCTGCGGATGGATGCGTCGGCGAATAAGACATTGAGCGCAACGCCCCAGATGATGTATGTCGCATTCGTCGCCATGCCGCGCGCACATCCGAGCAAGTGGTTTGCCTGATAATCCAGAAGATAGGAAAAACCTGCCACTGCACCCGCCAGCCAGAGTACCTGCGACACCGCAACGCCAGAGAGCACAGGCAACATCGGAATGCTATTCAAAACAAGCACCGTTGCAGCAAGCACAGTCAGCACACTGCCGGAAATCACCTCGCGAAGTGTGATGGCTGCTGCTGGTTCGATTTCCTGCATCCCCCATGTCGCGAGGACGATCTCCATTGCCCAGCAGCAAGCGGCAACAACTGAAGCCAGGATGCCCCAGAACGAAACTTCTGCTTGTGCTGGAAGATACCCAACGAGGACGGCACCACAAGCTACGAAAAGCGTTCCAAGCCACATCGGCCGCTTCATCGGTTGGTGCAGGAAGATGTTCGCCATGAGACAGCCGAGAATCGGGTAGGAAGCTGTGATGACAAGCGCATACGACGGCCCCGCCCAGATGACGCCGAGCGCATAGCAGGCCTGTCCAACAGGACCGCCAAGAAGTGCAGCGGCAAGGATGGCACGTCCTTGCCGCTGTTTCCATTGTGGAAAGAATCCCGAAAGCCGCCCTCGCATCCCATACCAGAACAGGAGCGCTACTGCGGCAAACACGTCATTGACCGCCGCACCAACAAGCGGAAAAAGCGCAAAGTCCGGCATTGGAACAGCAGTTATGAGCACGCTATAGCCAATGGCGAAAAGAAAATTATTTACTCCCCAGAGGGCACCACTCCCAAGGCCTGTTATGAGGCCGAACGCTTCACGCATCATGATGCACCTCATAATGAGAGTCAATGGTTGCCAGATCTCTTACAGAATCAAACTCGAGAATATCTCCCATCTGAACGGGGAAGATATCAAGGTCATACGCTTCAGGATGCAGTGTCAGTGCGATGTTATCCCAATAAAATGGCCAGAAATCCGGTGTGTTGTACGCTTCTTCCAAATGATGCGCAAGACGCTTTCCATCCGCTGCATTCCAAAAGGATATGCTGAATAATTGCCATCCATAGTTTCCTCCGAATGAACAATTCACGACATGATGATTTTCAACCGTCAGCAACCATTCCTTCGTCGGCTGTTCCGTCCATGTACAGCAATAACAGGACTTTTCGAACTCCATAGGGAGCTCGAATCCATCCCGTAACATTTGGTCGCTATCCAAGATGATACAATTCTCAAGATGCATGCGTACAGCATAAAGTGAGAGAATGTTATTTGCCTGATCGTATAGAGGATTGCAAACAAGCTGCACCTCTGGGAATCGCTCTGCGAGATATGAAAATTGCTCTGCCCGGTATCCTATAACAATGTAGATTTCCCGAAGCCCTATCGACAACAATCGTTCGATCAACCGCTCGATCAAAGGCCTCCCCTGTACCTCAAGCAATGGCTTCGGCGTCTCATCCGTCCATGGGCGCAAGCGCTTTCCACGCCCAGCCGCCAACAGGACGGCCCGTTCGATCCGAAACATCTCATGCCTCCCATTCTTTTGCCCACGCTGCGCAATCATTAGCATAGCCATATTGCATAGCTGCATACGGGCCGAACGTCTCACCAAGGTCTTCTTTATACTCGCACCAATTGCTCCATAGAAGGCCGCCCGCTGCCATATAAGACGCGTAACGAAAGCGCTCCTCTTGCGTTGCTCTACGTCCGAGATAAACGTTCAGTAAATGGACAGACTGCTCTTTCGAATACCCCGCATAGATGGAAAACATCGCGGGATCCATCAATGGATCACATCCTGCCGCATACTCCCAATCGATCAGATAAACACGTCCGTCCTCTGACAGCAGGAAGTTATCCGGTACGGCATCGATATGGCAGAGGCAAAGCGGGCGCTCTAACAGCTGATGAAGCGGAGTCAGATGGAAAATTGCGTCTTTTACCTCGGCATAATCTTCATGACGCGATGTCTGCTTCCAGAGATGCTCATAAAAGGCAATCTGCTGCAGAATATCAAAAGGTTTACGATAAGGGAGCGACCATGAGTGAAGTCTTCGAAGTTTCTGCATGCAGGCGCGCACATCGGAGATATCTTTTGCTCGGCATGTATGTACGTTTTGCAGGAACTCGCTGACCTTATATCCTTTTTGCGGACAGATGGCAACGAGCGGCTCGGCAATCTGGAATGGTGCAATTGTCTGATAAGCCGCTGCTTCGCCCTGCCGATCGATGAGCTCTTCCGTCCCGATACCATTCTTTCGGAGTACGTAGCTTTTGCCATCCACCTCCAAATAGAAGGAATCATTCGTCATCCCCTTCTTCAGCGGACGAATCAATGTTTCGTCCAGGTCTCGATGAAAAACTTCCCGAACGATATCTTGGATCTGCACGTTGAACGGCTCCTCTGCTCCCATATTTTTGACGTTTATGATTTATACCAGATGTATTAGAATTTTATCATACTCATTTCTGAAACGCAATAAAAACAACGCTTTGCATAAGACAGCGCACCATGTGCATCCGCCCTTCCTGCTTTTATTGACTTCTATAAACGTGTCTGATAAAATCAATAGATGGATTTTACAACGTAGACGGAATAAAAATGCCATAAAATAGATTCCTTCGAGGAGTGGATACATTTGCTGGGTTTTCTGAAACGATTCCTGGGTGACAACAACGACCAGTACATCGCGGCCTATCAGAAGGTCGTCGAGAAGATCAATGCGCTTGAGCCGGAGATGCAGGGGCTCACGGACGCCAAGCTCACGGGCAAGACGGACGAGTTCCGCGAGCGGCTCGCAAAGGGCGAGACGCTTGATGACATCCTGCCCGAGGCATTCGCAGTCGTGCGCGAGGGCTCGCGGCGCGTGCTCGGCATGCGTCATTTCGACGTGCAGCTGATTGGCGGCATGTGCCTGCATGACGGCCGCATCGCCGAGATGCGCACGGGCGAAGGCAAGACGCTCGTCGCGACGCTGCCGGTCTATCTCAATGCACTGACGGGCAAGGGCGTCCACATGGTCACGGTCAACGATTACCTCGCAAAGCGCGACTCGGAGTGGATGGGCCGCCTCTACCGCTTCCTCGGCCTCTCGGTCGGCCTGATTGCGCACGACATGGACTTCCCGGAGCGCAAGTTCGCTTACAGCTGCGATGTCACGTTCGGCACGAACAATGAGTTCGGTTTCGATTACCTGCGCGACAACATGGTCATCGACGAGCGCCAGATGGTGCAGCGTCCGCTCCACTATGCCATCGTCGACGAGGTGGACTCCATCCTGATTGACGAGGCGCGCACGCCGCTCATCATTTCAGGTCCCGGCCAGAAATCGACGGACATCTACGTCAAGATGGCGCATGCCGTCGCCGGTCTCAAAGAGGGCGTCGATTACAAGGTCGATGAAAAGCAGAAGACGATTTCGCCGGCCGACAGCGCCGTGCCAAAAGTCGAGAAGCTCATCGGCGTGCAGAACCTCTATGCGCCGGAGAACATCGAATACTCGCACTGCTTCACGGCCGCCCTGCGCGCAAAGGCGCTCATGAAGCGCGACCGCGACTACATCGTCAAGGACGGCGAAGTCATCATCGTCGACGAGTTTACGGGCCGCATCATGCCGGGACGCCGTTTCAGCGACGGCCTGCATCAGGCCATCGAGGCAAAGGAAGGCGTCAAGGTGCAGCGCGAGAGCCAGACGCTCGCGACCATCACGTTCCAGAATTATTTCCGCATGTACGACAAGCTCGCGGGCATGACGGGCACGGCGAAGACGGAGGAGGACGAGTTCCTCAAGATTTACAATCTGCCCGTCGTCGTCGTCCCGACGAACAAGCCTGTGCGCCGCGTCGACTATCCGGATGTCATCTATAAGACGAAGCGCGCCAAGTACAAGGCCGTCGGCAAGGCCGTGGCAGAAATCCACGCGAAAGGCCAGCCGGTGCTGATTGGCACGACGTCCATCACGCAGTCGGAAGAGCTCAGCACAATCCTCAAGCATCTCGGCATCGAGCACAATGTGCTCAACGCGAAGAATCATGAGCGCGAGGCGCAGATCGTCGCCGATGCAGGCCAGAAGGGCGCTGTGACGATTGCGACGAACATGGCAGGCCGCGGCACGGACATCAAGCTCGGCGAGGGCGTCGAGGAGCTCGGCGGCCTGTTCATCGTCGGCACGGAGCGCCACGAGTCCCGCCGCATCGACAACCAGCTGCGCGGCCGTGCCGGCCGCCAGGGCGACCCGGGCGCATCGCGCTTCTACCTCTCGCTCGAAGACGACCTGCTGCGCCTCTTCGCGTCCGACCGCGTGACAAAAATCATGGACAAGCTCGGCATGGAAGAGGACGAGCCGATCGAGCACAAGCTCATCACGAACTCCATCGAGCACGCGCAGAAGAAGGTCGAGGCACGCAACTTCGACATCCGCAAGCACGTCCTCGAGTACGACGATGTCATGAACCAGCAGCGCGAGGTCATGTATGGCGAGCGCCGCAAGATTCTGACGGGCGAGAACCTCAAGGAAAACATCCTCTCGATGGTCAACCACATCATCAAGACGGAAATGGATCAGTACGCGAACGAGAAGCTCTATCCGGAGGAATGGACGCTCGATGGCCTCATCGAGGACGCCGAGAAAATCTATGCGCCGCAGGGCAAGCTCAAGAAGGAAGAGCTCGCCGCGATGAGCCGCGACGGCCTCAAAGAGACGCTCGAAAAGACGGCGCTTGAAGGCTACAACCAGCGCGAGCTGCTGTTTGGCGAAGAGAACATGCGCGAGCTCGAGAAAGTCGTCATGTTGCGCGTCGTCGATACGAAGTGGATGGAGCACCTCGACCACATGGACATGCTCAGAGACGGCATCAACCTGCGCGCCTATGGCCAGCGCAACCCGCTCGCCGAGTACAAGATCGAGGCGCTCAACATGTTCGAGGAGATGGAAGGCGCCATCATGGACCAGATCGCTTCGCTCATGTACCACGTCAGCATCGTGACGCCGGAGCAGCAGGAGGCCATGCAGGCCGAGGCGCAGAAGCGTCGCGCCGAGCAGGAAATCGAAAAGCAGAAGAGCCAGCTCTCCGACCATCTCAAGAGCGCGATGGCGGCGCATGGCGAAGACGTCAGCGCGGCCGAATCGACAAAGAAACGCAAGAACCGTCATTAATCATACGAAAGGAAACGAATGTTAGAAGATATCAAGCCCCGTCTCGGGGAACTCCAGGAAAAGCTCGACCAGATGGAGCAATCGCTCGAAGTCCCGGCCAAGGAAGAGAAGATTGCCGAGCTCGAGTACAAGATGGGCGAGCCGACGTTCTGGGATGACGCCGAAGAGGCGCAGAAAATCAACCAGGAACTCAACGACGTCAAGATCAGCGTCGACAAGTACAAGAACCTCAAGACGAAATTCGAAGATGCCCAGACGCTCTGGGAAATGGCTGTCGAGGACGAAGACGAGTCGCTCGAAGACGAAATCAACGGCGACCTCGACAACGTCGCCGAAGGTCTCGAAAACCTTCAGCTCGAAGTGCTGCTCTCGGGCCCCTATGACGCGAACAACGCCATCCTCACGCTCCATGCGGGCGCGGGCGGAACGGAGGCGCAGGACTGGACACAGATGCTGCTGCGCATGTACGGCCGCTGGGCCGAGCGCCACGGCTTCACGGTCGAGACGGCCGACCTGCTGCCCGGCGATGAAGCCGGTGTCAAATCGGCGACGCTCTTCATCAAAGGTCACAATGCCTACGGCTTCCTGAAGTCGGAGAAAGGCATCCACCGCCTCGTGCGCATTTCGCCGTTCGATGCGAATGCGCGCCGCCATACTTCGTTTGCGGCCTGCGACATCATGCCGGAAATCGACGACGCCGTCGAGGTGGACATCAACATGGCTGACGTCCGCGTCGATACGTACCGCGCTTCGGGCGCTGGCGGCCAGCACATCAACAAGACGTCGTCCGCCGTGCGCATGACGCATGAGCCGACGGGCATCGTCGTGCAGTGCCAGAACGAGCGCTCGCAGCTCCAGAACCGCGAGCAGTGCCTCAAGATGCTCCGCGCCAAGCTCTTCGAGCTCGAGCAGGAGAAGAAGGAGAAGGAGCTCGCGAAGCTCGAGGGCGACCAGCAGAAGATTGAGTGGGGCAGCCAGATCCGTTCCTACGTCTTCCAGCCCTATACGATGGTGAAAGACCATCGCACGAACGAGGAAACGGGCAACGTGCAGGCCGTCATGGACGGCGATCTCGACCCGTTCATCCGCGCCTACCTCTCGGCCAAGGCGAACCATGAAATCTAAGATTTCGATTGCCGTCCTCCTGCTGATTGCCATCGTGCTCGCGTTTGGCGAGGTCGTGGCTCCGGCGCTTGCCGAGAGTACGGTCGCGCACCGCATCACGGCGAAGACGGGCTCGCAGGACGTCATGGTGCAGTTTTCCTCGACGCCGCGCTTCCTGATGCTTTTAGGCCAGATTGACCATGTCCATGCCGTCGTGCACCAGGGGCGTCTCGGCGAAGTGCTCGTCAGCGAGCTCGCGCTCGATGGCTCTGACGTGCGCCTCGATATGCCGGAACTCGTCAGCAGCGAGGACGTCAGCATCAAGAGCGCGGGCGAGCTCAAGCTCACGGGCATCGTGACGGAGGACAATCTCAAGGAACTCCTCGCGCGCAAGGCCGACAAGCTTGAGAACGCCGAAGTCTCCATCACGCCGGATGGCGTGACGATTCAGGCGAATGTCAAGGTGTTCGGCCGCATGGCCGATGCCGAGCTCACGGGTACGGTCGTCGATGACAGTGGCGAGCTCTTGTTCCACATGACGAGCTTGACGCTCTCGAATGCGCCATTCGGCAAGGCGAGCCTCGGCAGCCTGTTCGGCGACATCCCGCTCGTCAAGCGCGGCAAAATGCCGTTCGGCCTGCGCGTGACGGACACGAAGATGCAGGCGGGCAAAGTCGTCATCACGGCGACGTATGATGCGAACGCCGGCAGCTCCGACGTGCTCGCACCCTATTACGAATAAGAAGGAAACATTTCGAATGAAAGTTTTCAAATACAGCAGATTCCTGATTGCCGTCATCGTCATCGGCCTCGTCGCAGCGCTCGCGATTGATGTGCAGCGCCATCATGTCGAGACGGCGAATACGCGCGTCGATATGGCGATTGACTACGAAGGCCTGCAGGAACTCGCGCAGCGCGAGGGCCTGCCCGAAAAAGACGTCCTCGCGCAGGCGAAAGAAGCGGGCATCACGTCGCTCGCCGTCTACGAGACGACGTTCAAGAAGCTCAATGACAATGGCAAGACGACGGTTGTCGCGGGTTCCCGCATCCTCGAAAGCTACCATAATGGCACGCTGACGGATCCCGCCTGGCGCGCGCTCGTCGAGAGTGGCAAAATCATCGGCACGGAAGCCTACGTCACGGGCCATGACGCCCAGACGTACAAGGAGGTCAAGGAAGACCTCGTGCGCCGCCTCGGCGCTGACCGCGTGACGGTGCTCCAGGCTGGCAGCCAGGAAGTGCTCGCCGTCAAGGCGCACTATGAATCGCTGCTCAAGATGAACCTCGGCATGCCGACGGATGAGATGAAGGCCGTCAACGATGCGGGCTTCTATGTCCTCGCGCGTCCGAGCAACTACGAGAAGTGCACGCCGGACGACGTCAAGGCCGTGTTTGACCGCCTCGATGGTTTCCAGATTTCCGAAATCGTGTTCTCGGGCAAGCAGACGCTTGGCTCGTCGAGCACGACAGAGGCGATTCAGGCGACGATTGACGAGATGCGCGAGCGCCAGATCAACCTCGGCCTGATTGAGGATGTCACGCAGCTCCAGTTTTACAAGCAGACGGGCATGGAGGAGCTCGCGAAAGGTCTCGGCTATGACCATGTCGCGCGCCTCTATTCCATCCCGAAGGACGAGCAGCCGAAGCTCAAGGCGGCCACGGCCGTCGAACGCTGGGCGAATACGGACATGGAGCGCAACATCCGCATCGACCTGCTGCGCATCTACGACACGCCGGTACCGGGCATGACGCTGATGGAAACGAACATGAAGTATTTCCGCGACACGCATGACGCGCTCGTCGCGCATGGTTTCACCATCGGCCCGTCCGATACGTTCCAGAAGTTCTATCCGTCGAAGATTCTACGCGGCATCCTGATGCTCGGCGTCGCGGCAGCGGGCGTGCTCTATCTCTCGCTGATTATCCCGCAGCTCAATGCCTCGATGAAGTGGCAGCTCATTCTGTTCGTCATCTTCGGTCTCTGCGCGGCTGTGCCGGTCTTCATGGGCGCGGGTTCGAAGATTCGCGTGCTCGCGGCATTCGCGAGTGCGAATGTCTTCCCGTCGCTCGCCGTCATCTGGCAGCTCGACCGCATCCGTGCGAAGAAAGCCGAGGCGGGAAAGAGCCTGCCCGTGCTGATTGTGACGGCGGCTGTCGCGCTCGTCGTGACGGGCGCGCTCTCGTACATCGGCGCGGCGTACCTTTCGGGTTCGCTTGCTGATACGGAGTATCTCTTGGAATTCCAGATTTTCCGCGGCATCAAGCTGACGTTCGTGCTGCCGCTCGTGCTCGTCGGCATCGCGTTCCTGCAGCGCTTTGACATCTTCGATGGCCGCATGGACGACACGCAGGGCGTCATGGAGCAGCTGAAGCGCATCCTCGACATGCCCGTGCGCATCAAGACGCTGATCGGCCTCGCCATCGTCGGCGCCGCGGCCATCGTCTTCGTCGCGCGCAGCGGCCATACGAGCGGCATGCCCGTTTCGCAGACGGAGCTCCATTTCCGCGCCGTGCTCGAGCAGGCATTCTATGCGCGTCCGCGCACGAAAGAACTTTTGATCGGCCACCCGGCCTTCATGCTGGCCGTCATGGCGTTCTGGCGCAAGTGGCCGACGATGGTGTTCTTCGCGCTCGTGCTCGTCGCGACGATCGGGCAGGGCTCGATGGTCGAGACGTTCGCGCACATGCGCACGCCGATCTACATGTCGTTCATGCGCGGCATCGGCGGCATCGCGCTCGGCGCTGCCATCGGCGCCGTCTGCATGGTGCTCATCGAGCTCTGGCAGCGCCTGCTTGCGAAAGTGACAAAATAAAAAGAGGAGAAATCGAAAGGCCTATGAGGAACCTTGTGGTATCCGGATACTACGGCTCGAAGAACGCGGGCGACGAAGCGATGCTCGCGGCGATGCTGGAAGTCCTATCCGACCTCGACCCAAAACTGCATATCACGGTCATCTCGGCGGATCCGGAGGACACGAGGGAGCGCCACGGCGTCGATGCCGTGGGCTGGCTCGACATCACGGCCATCCTGCAGCTTTTAGGCCATGCCGACCTCCTGATTTCGGGCGGCGGCAGCCTGCTGCAGAATGTCACGAGCCGCCGGAGCCTCTACTACTACCTCGGCATCATCTTCCTCGCGCTCGCCGTGCACACGCCTGTCATGCTCTACGCGCAGGGCATCGGCCCCATCGAGGGCAGTCTCGCGCGCTGGCTCATGAAGAAAATCGTGAACCGCACGAAGCT
>ONJV01000048.1 GCA_900318215.1 uncultured Veillonellaceae bacterium | reverse complement strand
GCGGTCGATCGTAATCATGTGCGACCAGCTGTCCGCCTCGCGCCCGATGACGCGAGCCGCGACGAGGTCGAACTGCGACGCCGCCTGCTTGTACCCGAGCAACGCCCGGAGGCGCGCATTTTCCGCCGCGTACTCGCTCGCCTGGAGGTTCTGGATGCGCAGCTGGTCGACCTCGTTCCGCAGCATCTTGTTCTGCTGGTGCATCGTGACGATTTCCCAGATGTTGCTCGTGACGAAGTTCAGCTGGTCGCCGACCCACGAGACAGCTTTCTGGAACGGCGCAGCAATCGTCGAGGCCGTCTTGCCGAGCACCGGCGTCTGGAAACGTCCCTGCGCCGCGAAAAAGATGATGCAGAACACGCTGAGAAAGACGAACACGAGTGCCCATGTCCGCCGGTTGTCATTCTTGTCCCTGCGGAGTCTTGTTCCCATTACTGTCTCAACTTCTTCGATGTCATGACGACGCGCTTCAGGAGCTCGATGTTCTCAAGGGACTTGCCCGTGCCTTCGCCGACGCACGACAGCGCGTCCTCAGCCACGAGCACCGGCATGCCCGTCTCTTTCGAGAGCAGCTTGTCGAGATTCGTCAGCAGGGCGCCACCGCCCGTCATCATGATGCCATGATCCATGACATCGGCTGCGAGCTCCGGCGGCGTCTTCTCGAGCGTGGACTTGACGGCGTCGATGATCTTGAAAATCGGCTCGTCGAGCGCTTCGCGAATCTCCTTCGCCTCGATCGTCAGCGTCTTCGGCAGGCCGGAGACGAGGTCACGGCCGCGAATCTCCATCGTCTTGTCCGTTTCCGGCGTCACGATGGCCGTGCCGATGCTGATCTTGATTTCCTCAGCCGTGCGCTCGCCGATCATGAGGTTGTACATGCGCTTGATGTACTGCACGATGGCGGAATCCATCTCGTCGCCGCCGATGCGGATGGAACGGCTCGTGACGATGCCGCCGAGCGAGATGACAGCGATTTCCGTCGTGCCGCCGCCGATGTCGACGACCATGGAACCCGTCGCTTCCTCGACGGGAAGGCCGGCACCGATGGCCGCTGCCATCGGCTCCTCGATGAGGTATGCCTCGCGCGCACCAGCCTGCTGGGCCGCGTCGATGACGGCGCGCTTCTCGACTTCCGTGACGCCCGACGGCACGCCGACGACGACGCGCGGGCGCACGAACGATTTCGTATTCATGGCCTTGCGGATGAAATATTTGAGCATGGCCTGCGTCACGTCGAAATCGGCGATGACGCCGTCCTTCATCGGGCGGATCGCGACGATGTTGCCCGGCGTGCGGCCGATCATCTGCTTTGCTTCCTCGCCGACCGCGAGCACATCGCCCGTGTCGCTCTTGATGGCAACGACCGACGGCTCGCGCAGCACGATGCCGCGCCCCTTGACGTGCACGAGCGTATTCGCCGTGCCGAGGTCGATGCCCATATCATGCGACAAACCACCAAAAAGACTCCACATGTTATCCAAAAACTCCCTTCAAGGAATAAGTCAACGAAATTGCAACGTAGTTATTTTACCACAAGTCCCTTCATTGTACCATACCTTCTTCTTTCATGCTCAGAAAATTCTCTTTGCCGAGGATGATATGGTCGAGAAGGTCGATGCCGAGGACTTTTCCGCTCTTCACAAGGCGTTCCGTCACGGCGATGTCCTCGCGGCTCGGGGACGGGTCGCCGCTCGGATGGTTGTGAAAGACGATGATGGACGCCGCCGACTGCTGGATGGCCTTGCGGTAGACCTCGCGCGGATGGACGAGCGAGGCCGAGAGCGTGCCCGTCGTCAGGTCGAAGAAGCCTGTGACATGGTTCTTCGTGTCGAGCGTCATGAGTGCGAAATGCTCCTGAAGCTCATGACGGTAGCGCGGCATCGCATAGTGCGCCGCGTCCTCGGGGCCACCGATCGTGCTGATGTTTTCCGCAGCCTGCACGGCGAGACGGCGGCCGAGCTCGACGGCCGCGAGGATCGTCGCGGCTTTCGCCGGGCCGACGCCGTTCACCTGCGCAATCTCGTCCGGTGACATGTGGACGAGCCCCGAAAGCCCCTGCCCCTCGAAATGCGACAGCACTTCCTCGGCGACATGGAGGACGGAGGATTCCTTCGTGCCCGTGCGCAGCAGGATGGCCAGGAGCTCGGCATTGCTGAGATACGACGGGCCGTACTTCACAAGCTTTTCGCGCGGCCGCTCGTCCATCGGCAGGTCGCGCACCATGATCGCCATGTCACCTCACCCCGGCTTCTTTGAGCAGGGAGGCGACTTCAGCGAGCGGCAGGCCGACGACATTCGAGAACGAGCCCTCGATGCGCGGGATGAATGCGGCCGCGCGTCCCTGCACGGCATAGGCACCCGCCTTGTCCATCGGCTCGCCCGTCGCGATGTAGGCCGCGATTTCATCATCCGTCAGATCGTTGAAAAAGACTTTCGTCTCCGTCGCATCCGTGTAACAAACACCATCTTTTGCAACAATGGCGACGCCCGTCACGACATCATGGCGGCGCCCGGCAAAGCTTTTCAGCATGTTCCGCGCGTCCTCTGCGTCCTTCGGCTTGCCATAGACGGCGCCGTCCTGAAAGACGACGGTGTCCGCACCGAGTACGACGCGGCCGGGATAGCGCTTTGCGACGGCCAGCGCCTTGCGGCGCGCATTCTCGACGGCCAGTGCCCGCGGGCCCTCCACGGCATCGAGCACTTCCTCCGCATCGCTCTTCACGACTTCATACGGCACGCCGATCTGCTGCAAGAGCTCCTGCCGGCGCGGCGACCCCGAAGCGAGGATGATGGTTTCCATACAGTTCCCTCCATATTTCATGCACGTTCCTGCCATAGATATCATAGAAAAAATGGAGCGTGACGCTCCATTTTACTACTATATAATAAATCACTCGAACTCAATCGTCGCAGGCGGCTTGCCCGTGCAGTCGTAGAGCACGCGGTTGACGCCCTTGACCTCGTTGACGATGCGGCTCGTGACCGTGCTCAGCACCTCCCACGGCAGCTTCGCGCTCTCGGCCGTCATGAAGTCGCTCGTCTCGACAGCGCGCAGCGCAATCGCATAGTCATACGTGCGGCCGTCGCCCATGACGCCGACGGAGCGCATGTTCGTGAGCGCCGCAAAGTACTGGCCAAGGCCCTTGTCCGCGCCTGCCTTCGCGACTTCCTCGCGATAGATGGCGTCGGCTTCCTGCACGATTTTGACCTTTTCCTCCGTGACCTCGCCGATGATGCGGATGCCGAGGCCTGGCCCCGGGAACGGCTGGCGGTTCACGAGATACTCGGGGATGCCAAGCTCGCGGCCGACGGCGCGCACTTCGTCTTTGAACAGCAGGCGCAGCGGCTCGACGATTTCCTTGAAATCGACATAGTCCGGCAGGCCGCCGACATTGTGATGGCTCTTGATGACGGCCGACTTGCCGAGGCCGCTCTCGATGACATCCGGATAGATCGTGCCCTGCACGAGATAATCGACGGCGCCGATCTTCTTCGCTTCTTCCTCGAAGACGCGGATGAATTCCTCGCCGATGATCTTGCGCTTCTTCTCAGGTTCCGTGACGCCCTTGAGCTTTGCATAGAAACGGTCTTTCGCATTGACGCGGATGA
This sequence comes from uncultured Veillonellaceae bacterium, assembly GCA_900318215.1. Taxonomy (GTDB): domain Bacteria; phylum Bacillota; class Negativicutes; order Selenomonadales; family Selenomonadaceae; genus Selenomonas_C. The sequence goes on along the minus strand of ONJV01000048.1, from coordinate 9,357 downwards.
AGTTGACATCGTACGGGCCATCGGGGCCGAAGACCGCCTCGACTTCGTCGCCCTCGTTCTTGCGCAGCAGGCCGTGGTCGACGAAGACGCACGTCAGCTGCTTGCCGATGGCTTTCGAGAGCAGCACGGCGGCAACGGACGAATCGACACCGCCCGAGAGTGCGCAGAGCGCACGGCCCGTGCCGATTTTCTCCTTGAGCTCGGCGACCGTCGTCTTGACGAACGAATCCATCTTCCAGTCGCCCTGGCAGCCGCAGACATCATAGATGAAATTCTTGAGCATCGTCTTGCCCTCGGCCGTATGCATGACCTCGGGATGGAACTGTGTCGCATAGAGCTTTTCGGCTGCATTCTCCATCGCGGCAACCGGGCAGACCGGCGTCTCGGCCGTGACCGTGAAGCCCTCCGGGGCTTTCGCGATGTAGTCCGTATGGCTCATCCAGCAAATCGTCTTCTCGCTGACGTTCTGGAAGAGCTTCGAATCCTTGCCCGTAATCGTGACTTCTGTTTTGCCGTACTCGCTCGTCGGCGCCGTCTCGACTTTGCCGCCGAGGAGGTGCGCCATGAGCTGCGAACCATAGCAGATGCCGAGCACGGGGATGCCGAGGCGGAAGAGCTCAGGGCTGCACGTCGCGGAATCCGCCTTGTAGACGCTGTTCGGGCCGCCCGTCAAGATGATGCCCTTCGGCGCCATCGCGCGAATCTTCTCGAGCGACATCGTGTTCGGATGCACTTCGCAGTAGACATGGTCCTCACGCACGCGGCGCGCGATGAGCTGATTGTACTGGCCGCCGAAATCCAGCACCAGGATGAGTTCGTTTGCAGGCTTGCTCAATGGTTTTGTTCCTCCCTCGAAACGACAGTGAATCTACGAAAAATTATAGCACACCGCAAAAGAAAAGGGAATGAAAAATAGGGGTCAGCGGACATGGACGGCATCCTCGCCAAGAATCGAGGCCAGCGCCGCGCGCACATCTCCGCCGCTTTTGAGCCAGTAATTCGTGCCCGTCTTTTTCCAGCGGCCGCCGATTTGCAAAAAGACAATCTGGTCGCCGTGATACGTCTGGAACGCTTCGTGGAGCGCCTGCTTCTTCTCTTCGTCGAGATTGTCCGGTACCTTGATGTAGTATTCGGGCTGGTAGTCCGCGAGCTCCCAGATGTTGTCGACGAGCAACTTCACGGCATCGTCCTGCACATCGACGTGGCCCTGCAGCACGACGGCCTCATCGACGACGCACTGGTTGACGTGCTCGTAGAAGACGCGCGGAAAAATCACAGCTTCGATATTATCTGTGAAATCTTCGAGCGTGCCGAAGCACATCGTCTCGCCCTTCTTCGTCGTGATGCGCTTGACCTCGGTGAAGAGGCCCGCGATGCGCACGACCTGCTTGTCGCGCACGCCGCCTTCCTTCATCGAGCGGACGGAGACGAGGTTGTCGATGATGTCCTTATACTTTTCGAGCGGATGGCCCGTGATGTAGAAGCCCGTCGCTTCCTTTTCCCAGGCAAGAATTTCCTCGCGGCTCGCCTCGGGAATGTCGGGGAGTTCGAGCTCGGCTGCTGAGTCTAGCACGTCGGCGCTGAAGAGGCCGAGCTGGCCGCTCGCTTCGTCGCGCTGCTTGCGCTGCGCCTCGCCCATCGCCTTGTCGAGCACGGCGAGAAGCTGGCTGCGGCGCGCGCCGAGCGAGTCGAACGCGCCGCAGCGAATCAGACTTTCAATCGGGCGCTTCGAGAATGTCTGCGCATCGATGCGCGAGCAGAAATCGACGAGCGAAGTGAATGGGCCATGTTCCGCCCGTTCGGCGATGACGCCTTTGAGCGCGTTCTCGCCGACGTTGCGCACGGCAGCGAGGCCGAAGCGGATGGCCAGGCCATCGACCGTGAACGACGCTTCGCTCGCATTGATATCCGGCGGCAGAATCGGGATGCCCATGCGGCGGCACTGCTCGATGTAGACCGTGACCTTGTCCGTGTCCATGACGCTCGAAAGCATGGCAGCCATGAATTCCTGCGGATAGTGCGCCTTGAGATACGCCGTCTGCCAGGCGACGAGCGCGTAGGCCGCACTGTGCGACTTGTTGAAGCCGTAATCGGCGAAATGCGTCAAGAGGTCGAAAATCGTGTTGGCAAGGCCCATCTCGATGCCGTTCTTTTTGCAGCCGTCGAGGAAGTTCTGCTTCTGATCCATCAGAATCTTGGCCTTCTTCTTGCCCATCGCGCGGCGCAGCAAATCAGCCTGCCCGAGCGTGAAGCCCGCGAGCACCTGCACAATCTGCATGACCTGCTCCTGGTAGAGCACGACGCCGAACGTCTCCTTGAGGATGGGCTCTAAAAGCGGGTGCATATATGTGACTTCTTTTTCACCATGACGGCCCGCGATGAAATCCTCGACCATGCCGGAGCCCAGCGGCCCCGGGCGGTAGAGCGCGACTGTCGGAATCAGGTCGGAAAACTCCTGCGGCGCGAGGTCTTTGACAAGCTGCGTCATGCCGCTCGATTCCATCTGGAACACGGCGCCCGTCTTGCCCTCGCAGAGCATCTTGGACGTGAGCTCGTCCTTGAGCGGAATTTTTTCGATATCGACGACCTCGCCGCGGTTCTTCTCGACGTTCTTGATGGTGTCCGTGATGACGGTCAGCGTGCGCAGGCCGAGGAAGTCCATTTTGAGAAGGCCGAGCTCCTCGACGTGATCCTTGTCGTACTCCGTGACGAGCGTGCCATCCGACATCGAGACGGGCACGTAGTCCGTCAGCGGATGGCGCGCAATCACGACGCCCGCCGCATGCGTCGAGCTGTGGCGCGGCAGGCCCTCGATTTTCTTCGCGAGGTCGATGAGGCGGCGGACATCGTCGCTTTCCTCATACGCCTTGCGAAAATCAGCCGACTCCTTCATCGCCTTTGAAAGCGTCATCTTGAGCTCGTTCGGCACGAGCTTCGCGATGTCCGAGACCTGCGCGTACGGCATGTTGAGCGCGCGCCCGACGTCGCGGATCGCGCCCTTCGCCGCCATCGTGCCGAACGTGACAATCTGCGCGACATGGTCGTAGCCATAGCGCTCCTTGACGTACTCGATGACCTTGCCGCGCTGGATGTAGTCGAAATCGACATCGATATCCGGCATCGACACGCGCTCCGGGTTCAAAAAGCGCTCGAACAGCAAATCGTACTTCATCGGGTCGAGATTCGTGATGCCGAGGAGATACGCGACAATCGAGCCAGCCGCCGAGCCGCGGCCCGGCCCGACGCCGATGCCATGCTCGCGCGAGTAGTTGATGAAATCCCAGACAATCAGGAAATAGCTGTCGTAGCCCATGCGGTGGATGATGCCGAGCTCATACTCGAGGCGGTCACGGATAGCTGGCGCGGCGTCGGGATAGCGCTCGGGCAGCGCCTGCTCGCAGAGGAAGCGCAGATACGCCTGGTCGTCCTTGTGCGGCGCGGGAATCGGATAGTACGGCAGCTGCAGGTGCCCGAACTCGAACTCCACGTTGCAGCGCTCCGCAATCTTCATCGTGTTCTCAATGGCCTCGGGGCAGTCGGGGAAAAGCGCCGCCATTTCCTCCGGCGTCTTCAGATAGTAGTCGTCGCTGTTGAACCGCATGCGGTCAGGGTCATCAATCGTCTTCGACATCTGGATGCAGAGCAGGATGTCGTGGAACTCGCTGTCCTCGCGGCGCACGTAATGGCTGTCGTTCGTTGCGACAAGGCCGAGGCCATACTTCTTCGCGAGCGCGATGAGACCCGCGTTCGACTTCTTTTCCTCGTCCAGCCCGTGGTTCTGGATTTCGAGGAAATAATTTTCCTTGCCGAAGATGTCGATGTACTCGCGCACGAGCGCGTCGGCGCGGTCGGGATTGTCCGCAATCAGCGCGCGCGGCACCTCGCCCGCAACGCAGGCGGACAGGCAGATGATGCCCTCATGATATTTGCGCAGCAGCTCGTGATCGACGCGCGGCTTGTAGTAGAAGCCCTCGATATTCGCGTATGAGACGAGCTTCACGAGATTGCGGTAGCCCGTCTGGTTTTCTGCGAGCAGAATCAGATGGTAATATTTGACGCCGTTCACCTCGGCGCGTTCGTGGCGGTCGCCCGGCGCGACGTAGACCTCGCAGCCGATGATGGGCTTGATACCCTGCTTCTTCGCTTCTTTATAAAAATCGATGACGCCATACATCGCGCCGTGATCCGTGATCGCGATGGCCTCCATCCCCTCCGCCTTCGCCGCCGCGATGAGGTCGGGGATGCGGCTTGCGCCGTCGAGCAGGCTGAACTCCGTATGCACATGCAGATGGGCGAACGGGATGGCCGCTTTCGCGGGCGCCGCCGCTGCTGTTTCTTCGATATCCGGAATGGGAATCACCTCATTTCAAAGTCTCCTTTTTATTATACACGAAAAATCCGTGACACAGAAGGAAAACCGCTTTCTGTGCCACGGATGGTCAAAGTCATTGAGACAGCAATTTACTTTTTGAGCACGGTCGCCATCAACGTATCCGCCTGCCGCGTTCCCTGCGTGAGCGCCTGATAGAGGCGCATGTAGCTGAGCTGGCTGCCTGCGTAGTTGCGCACGGCGTTGATGCGCTTCGTGTCGCTCGCCGCGACGCCGAGCTTCTGCGTCGCATAGTCCCTGAGATATTCCTTGAGCGAACTGCCGTCCGCCTGCCACTGGAAGACATACGGCTTCGCGAGGTCGTGCAGGAGCTCGGCAGCCACGGCCACGTCATAGTCGCAGTCATAGCCGAAGACCGTCTGATACGCCTGATCAATGCCCTTCAGGATTTCGACATTCGCCGCCGTATGCGTCACGAGGCCGCCTGGATACGGATGATGGCTGCCATAGCCGCTGCCCGGCGCCGTGCGGAAAGAAGTTGTAAATCCATAGAACTGTGATAGAATAAAGGCAACATTTTCAAAGGAGGGCGTCCCCATGCCGAAAGTCACCCGCGAAGACATCCCGAACTGGTTCCAGAAGAAGACCGGCTTCGACGTCGATATCGCCGAGCTCAAGAAAGCCGCCGAGCTCGACCGCATCGCCTGCGCTGACGAGCCCATGAAGGTCATGCGCGACCTCTGGGGCATCGGCCCGCGCGAGCTTGAAAAACTGCTCGGCGCCCCATCGCGCACCGTCGAACAATGGTACTACGCCCGCCCCTCGCGACCGGCGTCCTGGGTCGTGCGCCTCATCGTAGAAAAATGCGCCCAGCTGCATGACGATGCTCTGCATGCTGGACGCTGAATCACGCCAATCCTCTTTCTTCCGGCAGCAGCTTTGACCGCCAGTATCCCTTCGTCAGCACATCGACGGCCGAGATGCGGCCTTTCGGCAGGAAGCCGCCCGTATCGGCGAGGATGCGGCGGCCGTCATCGAGAATCAGCGGATGCGCTGCTATCGGCGGAATCACCGATCCGTCGATGGAAAGATACGGCACGGGCGTATGGCCGACCGTCACGACGGGCGTGCCGTCATACGTGTCGGCCATCGCGAAATCGCGCGTCCAGAGCAGCGTCTCCTCCTCCTGCTTTGCGAGCGGCACGCCGGGCTCGATGCCTGCATGCATGAACCAATACGCCTGTCCGTCCTGCACGACTTCATAGGAAAGCTTCATGTCGCGAATCGTCTTCGCCCAGTGCGCCAGAAATGCATCGGCCTCGCTTTTCTCCAGGGCACGCAGGCTCTCGACCGTCGTGCGGCCGCCATTCTGCAGCCAGAGATTTCGCTCGATGCCAAGGCAGGCCGCGAGCATCATTTCATCATGATTGCCGCGCAGGAACACGAAGCCGGGCTTCCCGAAATGCTCCATGACCCACGCCATGACCTCGCGGCTCTCGGGCCCGCGATCCGTATAGTCGCCAAGGAAGACGGCGAGGTCCCGCGCCCCGTCGAACGCCAGCTGCCGCCAGAGCGTCAGGAATTTCCGGTAGTTCCCATGAATGTCCCCGACCGCGAGGATGCGACGATATGCCATAGGCTCATCTCCTTCTCCGTTTCTTTCCTTATGCGGCTCCATGATACCATATTTTCCATCGCAAAACAAAAAAAAGAATCATTCGACTGCATCAAGAAAATATGCGATGAAAGCCTCGCTTTTAACGAACACTTCATTGACATTCGTCCTAAAGCTATCTATACTATAGGCAAACAATATGTACAACATATCGCACCCGCTCCGGATGCGATGCAGACAAGGCAAAGATGCCCGAGAGTCCTCTCGGCGTCTTTGCCTTTTTTGTACGACAAATCATTTCCAAAGGGTGATTTTCATGGGATTAAGAGAGCTGCAGGATCATGTCGATGTGATCAATCAACAGATGGCCTGATATGGCGTGAAGTTTGGCATCTACAAGAATGGTTCGTACAATGAGAGGCTGTTTCCGTTCGACCCGATTCCGCGCATCATCGAGGCGGACGAGTTCCAGACACTCGAGCGCGGCCTCGCGCAGCGTGTCAATGCACTGAACAAGTTCCTCGCGGACATCTACGCGGACAAGAACATCATCCACGAAGGCGTCGTGCCAGAGGAATTCGTTTACCGATCTCCTGGCTATCTCGCGCAGTGCGAGGGCATCCGCCCGAGGGCATCTACAGCCACATCTCAGGCATCGACCTCGTCAAGGGCAAGAATGGCGTCTGGTACGTCCTCGAGGACAACCTGCGCATCCCGTCTGGCGCATCGTATCCGCTGATCGCGCGCTCGCTGTGCCGCCAGTGCTGCCCGCAGACGTTCCGCGAGCGCGCCATCCGCGACAACCGCGGCTACGGGCAGGCGCTCAAGGCCGTCATGAATCATGTGAACTGCGGCGGCATCAATGTCATCCTGACGCCGGGCCGCTACAACTCCGCCTACTTCGAGCACTCGTATATCTCGACGAAGAGCCGATTCTCCAGAACGCGCCGACGTACCTGCCGTATTTCAAGGATGACCTCGACTACACGCTCGAGCACCTCGACGACCTCGTCATCAAGGATGTCGCCGAGGCTGGCGGCTATGGCGTCGTCTTCGGCAGCAGCCTGCCGAAGGAAAAGCAGCAGGCGCTCCGGGACAAGATCATCGAAGAGCCACGCCGCTTCATCTCGCAGCAGGTCATCGATTTCGAAGACCTGCCCATCATGGACAGCGAACGCGTCAACACGACGTTGCGCTTCCTCATGAAATATTATGACCAGCTCATCGACGGCCAGCCGATGGACCACCGCGAAATCTGCGAGCGGCTGACTGTGCCGGACATCTACACGGGCAACGAGGACTTCATCTCGCGCTTCACGTTCGACGAGACGAATCCCGACTCCATCTACACGGCAGCCGACCGGATGCTCGGCAACGGCATGATGCTGCGCGAGACCATCAGCTCGAGTACACTCTCGTACCTGCAGATGGCTTTCAACGATCTCGTCTCCGCCAAGAAGAGCGATTGCCCGATGATCGAGGTGCAGGCCATGATTGACAGCATCATGGCGTTCCGCGGGAGCTTTGACGACACGGTCGAGGACGAAGGCGTGCGCAACGTCGTCAAGTGCGGCTGGACGGCCGAGCGCTGCATCCTCTATCTGCGGCTCGGCGAGCCCGACCGCATGTGCCTGAAAGAAATGAGCAAGCTCATCGACCGCGTCAAACGGACGCCCGTGCGCACGCGCTCGTTCGCATTCGCCGAACTCCTGAAAGCCACGGCGCTCGGCGACGGCGGCAAGCTGCCTGAAGAGCGTGGCGACCTCATCCATGCCGCAGAAGAGCTGGTGGAGATTTGAAGAAGCTATCTTTCATCTTTGAAACGCGGAATATGTACTCCTCTCCCGTCAACGAGCACGACTTCCTTTTGCGCTGTGTTCCGCAGGAACGCCCCGAACAGCGCATCGTCGAGATGCACCTCGACGTCCAGCCACTCGTCACGGGCGGGAATTTCGGCGTCGACAGTTTTGGCAACCGCACGTACACGGGGCGGCTGCCGCGCGGTCATACCACGTTTTCTTACCGTGTGCAGGGCATCGCCATCCGCGACGAGAGCCGCCGCCTGCCGTGCCCGCATCCGCTCCCCGTCTATTCCTACCCCTCGACGCTCACGCGTCCCTCCGAGACGCTCCGCCGTCTTTTCGAAAGCGTTGAAGCGTCTGATGACGACCTCGAACAGGCCGAACGCTTCCGCGTCGCCGTCTATGAATTCATGACGTATAAATCCGGCGTCACAAACGTCCAGACGACAGCGGCCGATGCGGCGCTCTTCCGCGCGGGCGTCTGTCAGGACTTCACGCATATCTTCCTCGCGCTCTGCCGCATGAAACACATTCCCGCCCGCTATGTCAGCGGCATCCCCGTCGGCGAGGGCGCCAGCCATGCCTGGGCCGAAATCTGGTACGATGGCAAATGGCACGGCATCGACGCGACGCGCAACTGCCCGGCCGATGAAAAATATCTCAAGTTCTGCTCGGGCCGCGATTTCATCGACTGCCCCATCGAGCAGGGCGTCTTCTGGGGCTGCTGCACGCAGTCGCAGGAAGTCTACACGAAACTGGAGGAGATTACAGACGCAAGCTGCCCATCAAACGACCAACGCGATTCTAAAAACAACCAATAGAAAAATCGGGACGCCCTGACAAGAGCGTCCCGATTTCTTTCTTCCATTTGCGGAATTCAATATTCGAATTTCGAGAGAGAGTTCTGGAGTCCCTGCGCGAGATTCGAGAGCGCGTCGCTCGCCTTCGCGATCTCGCTTGCGGACGCCGACTGCTCTTCCGTCGCGGCCGAGACGTTCTCCATCTCGTCCGAGACCGTGCGGCCCTGCGCCTCGACCTGCTGCACCTGTCCCGAGATGGCACCTGCCTGCTCGTTGACGCTCTGGATCTCGTGCGCCATGCTGCCAGCCTCTTTCGAGACGCCATCGACGAAGACGCGAATCTCGTCAAAGACCTCGCGGAGCTGCTCGACGGACGATGCGCCCCCGGCCACTGCCTCGCTGCCCTGCTTCATCGACGTGACAGCCTCGGCCGTGTCCTTCTGGATGGTCTCAATCAGCGCCGCGATGCGCTGCGCCGCCTCGGCTGATTCCTCGGCGAGCTTGCGCACTTCGTCAGCGACGACGGAGAAACCGCGACCGGCCTCGCCTGCGCGCGCCGCCTCGATGGCCGCGTTGAGTGCGAGGAGGTTCGTCTGCTCGGCGATGTTGCTGATGGTCTCAACAATCTTGCCGATTTCCTGCGAGTTCTCTCCGAGCTTGTCGACAATCTGTGCCGACTGCTGCACGGTCGTCGCAGCGCCCTGGATGCGTCCGACCGAACTCTCGATAGCTTTGCCACCCGAAGATGCGCGGTCATGTGCTTCCGATGCATGCTCGGCCACGCGAACGGCCTGCGCATGCATCTTGTCG
>ONJV01000063.1 GCA_900318215.1 uncultured Veillonellaceae bacterium | reverse complement strand
GTACACGCGCACGTCGCATCCTGCCTTCTTCAGCAGGTCCAAGATTTCTTTCCGCAAAAGAATGCCCCCTTGCAAGGCTGTAGTTCGAAAATCATTATACCATAAGGAAAAGGCTGTTGCAGTTTTTTCTGCAACAGCCTTCGAAATGCTATTTGCTTTGTAATCTTACTTGTCGTAATGCGTCACGTTGAACTTCGGCGCGGTTTCGGGCTTGTCGGTTGCCGGGCCGGGCTTTTCGCTGACGGGCTCCGGCTCGGGCGCTGCCTCCTTGACGGGGACGGGCGCGACGCCGGTCTCGACGGCGGGAATCGGCGTGACGAGCGGCGTGCCAGTGTGGTCGTTGCCGCCATTGTCGTCATCGTCGTCCTCGGGCGGGTCGGTGATTTTGCCGGTCTCGAGGAGTTCTTCGAGCTCCTTGGCCGTCAGCGTCTCGCGTTCGATGAGCGCCTGCGCGATGAGTTCGAGCTTGTCGCGGTTCTCGCGGATGATTGTGCGGCAGGAGGCATAGGCGTCCTCCGTGATGCGGCGGACTTCCTTGTCAATCTCGCTCGCGACTTCCTCGGAGTAGTTGCGCTGGTTGTTGAAATCGCGGCCGAGGAAGACCTGATGGTCGGAGCCTTCGCCATAGGAGACGGGGCCGAGCACGTTGCTCATGCCATATTCCATGACCATAGAGCGCACGATGCGCGACGCCTGCTTGATGTCCTGCGACGCGCCGGTCGAGATTTCCTGCAGCACGACTTCCTCCGCGACGCGGCCGCCCATCGCGACCTTGATGCGGTCCATGAGTTCGGAGCGCGTCGCGTAGTTGCGGTCTTCTTTCGGCAGCATCAGCGTGTAGCCGCCCGCGCGGCCGCGCGGGATAATCGTGACCTTGTGCACGGGGTCGGCGTGCTCGAGCATCATGCCGACGAGCGTATGGCCGCCTTCATGGTAGGCCGTCAGGCGCTTTTCCTCGTCGCTCATGATGTGGCTCTTGCGCTCCGGACCTGCGATGACGCGTTCGATGGCTTCTTCGAGCTCCTGCATCTCGATTTTGTGCTTGTCACGGCGTGCCGCGAGGAGTGCTGCCTCATTGACGAGGTTCGCAAGATCCGCGCCCGTGAAGCCCGGCGTGCGGCGCGCGAGGATGTCGAGATCGACATCGGCGCCGACCGGCTTGCCCTTTGCATGGACTTTGAGGATGGCGAGGCGTCCGCGCACGTCCGGCTTGTCGACGACGATCTGGCGGTCGAAACGGCCGGGGCGCAGCAGCGCCGGGTCGAGGATGTCGGGGCGGTTCGTCGCCGCGATGATGATGATGCCTTCGTTTGCCGCGAAGCCATCCATCTCGACGAGCAGCTGGTTCAGCGTCTGCTCGCGCTCGTCGTGGCCACCGCCGAGGCCCGCGCCGCGCTGGCGGCCGCCGGCGTCAATCTCGTCGATGAAGACGATGCAAGGCGCGTTCTTCTTCGCCTGCTCGAACAGGTCGCGCACGCGGGATGCGCCGACGCCGACGAACATCTCGACGAAGTCGGAACCCGAAATCGAGAAGAACGGCACGCCCGCCTCGCCCGCGACGGCTTTCGCCAAGAGCGTCTTGCCCGTGCCCGGAGGGCCGAACAGCAGCACGCCTTTCGGGATGCGCGCGCCGAGCTCGTTGTACTTCTTCGGATGCTTGAGGAATTCGACGACTTCCTGCAGCTCCTGCTTCGCCTCGTCGGCACCTGCGACATCCTTGAAGTTGACCTTCACCTTGTCGCTGCCGCTCATGCGCGCCCGGCTCTTGCCGAAGTTCATGACGCGGCCGCCGCCGCCCTGCGACTGCTGCATCATGTAGAACCAGACGCCGCACAAGAGGAGAATCGGCAGCAGGGACGAGAGCATCTGCGACCACCACGGGGGTTCTGGCGGATTCTCCGCCGTGATGTTGATGTTCTTCGCTGCGAGCTTGTCATAGAGGCCGGGGTCGCCGTTCGGCGAATCCGGCGTGATCGTCGTGTACTCCGTGCCGTCCGTCGATGTGACATGCAGCGTGTTCTGCACGATGACGACTTTCGAGACGGAGCCTGCATCGACTTCCTGCAGGAACTGCGTGTAGCCGACTTCCTGCTTCGTCGTCTTCTGCGTCGAAAAATAGTCGATGAACGAAATGGCGACGAGGATGATGAGCAGGTAGAATCCCACGTTCCGCAGGAACTTGTTCATATTCATATTCATGCACATTCCTCCGTTGGCAGCCCGCAGGCCGCCGCAAAGATGGTCTGCATACAGACGTTATGCATAGATTTCCGGCTTCAGCACGCCGATGTACGGCAGGTTGCGGTAGACTTCCGCATAGTCGAGGCCATAGCCGACGAGGAACTCGTCCGGCACTTCGAAACCGCAGTAGTCGATGGGCACCTCGGCCGTGCGGCGCGAAGGCTTCGAAAGCAGAGCGCAGAGCTTGACAGAAGCAGGCTTGCGGTGCTGGAAATATTTCAGCAGGTAGCTCATCGTCGTGCCCGAATCGATGATGTCCTCGATGACGATGAGGTGCTTGCCCTCGATGTCGTAGTCGAGGTCCTTGAGAATCTTGACGGAGCCCGTCGTCGACGTGCCGTTGCCATAGCTCGATGCAATCATGAAATCGAAATGCACGGGCAGGTCGATGGCGCGGACGAGGTCCGTATAGAAGACGGACGCGCCCTTGAGGATGCCGACGCAATAGATGTCTTCCTTCGCATCCTTGTAGTCCTCGGTGATCTGCGCGCCGAGTTCCGCCACCTTGGCCTTGAGCTGTTCTTCCGTAAAGTAGATCTTTGCGATGTCGTCGTTCATCATGACGTCTTCCTCATTTCTTGTTCTTGCTTGTGGTTCTTTTTATTTTTAGAAAACGACGGGCCGGAGCCAGCCGTGCTCTTTCATGATGGTGATGCCGGGGAGCTCGACGGTCTTGCCGCCCTCGGCATGGAGAAGCGCCAAAAGCGCCTCCGTGCGCTCAAGGCTCACGTCCTGCGCATGCCCGAGCGCGGAAAGATAGCGGCGCAGCACGCGCCGCGCGATGGCATGCGGGAGCTTTGATGCGCCCTTCGCATCGAGGCGGCTGCCGCGCACGAGATGGCAGAAAGCGTCTTCTGCAACCGCATCGAGCGCCGCCCGGTCTTCGCCTGCAACGCTTGCGAGGCGGCAGAGCCCCTCGCGGATGCGCGGGTTGTACGCGGCTGCGAGCTGTGGCAGGAGCACGAGGCGCACGCGGTTCCGGAGGCCGTCCGGCACATCGTTCGTCGCGTCATGGCGCGGCGTGATGCCCTGCTCCTCGCAATAGGCGACGAGCTCCGCTTTCCGGAGCGTCAGGAGCGGCCGCACGAGATGGCGTTTTTCATCCACGGCTGGAATCCCCGCGAGGCCGTCGAGCCCCGTGCCGCGCAAGAGATGCATGAGCACGGTCTCGGCCTGGTCGTCTGCGTGATGCGCCGTGCAGATGACGTCAGCACCAGCCGCCTGCCGCGCCCGTTCGAGGAACGCATAGCGCAGGCGGCGCGCCGCCGTCTCGACGGATTCCGCCGCGCCCTCGATGCTGCCGCGCGGCGCCGCGCCGATCTTGCATGCGATGCCGCGAGACCGGCAAAGCTCTTCGACAAACGCCGCATCCTCGCGGGACGCTTCGCCGCGCAGGCCGTGCTCGTAGTGCGCAGCCGTGACGGCGAGATGGCGCACAGGCGCGAGCTCTTCGAGCAGCAGCAAGAGCGCAACGGAATCCGGCCCGCCCGAGCAGGCGACGAGGACGCGCGTGCCATGCGGCAGCAGCCCCGCCTTCAAGAGGTGCGCCTGGAGGCGGTGTGCCAGCTTCGTCATGTTGCCGCCTCCCGCTGCATACAGAATCCAAAAGCCCGCATAATGCAAAAGCCTCCCCCCGAGGGGAGGCTCATACTCAATCTCTGCGCGAGCCGCGGCCGCCACGCTTGGAATCCGTCTTGCGGCGGAGGTCCGTAAGGCGCTCATCGCTGTCCTTGAGGAACTTCGAGAGCTTGTCCTCGAACGAGGCGTTCATGCGGGGATTGCCGCCAAAGCGGCCGCCCCCGGAGCGGCGGAAGTCCCGCGGGCCGCGGCCGCCCTGCGGACGGGGGGAAGAATGAAAGCCCGGATGGTTTCCGGCATTTCCAACATGGTCATGATGCGGCGCCTTCTTGTCCTCGAGCGCCTTGATGGAGAGGCCGATTTTGCCCTTCTCATCGATGCTGAGGACCTTGACCTTGATTTTCTGGTTCTCTTCCAGGAAATCATGCACGTCGCGGACATATTCATCCGCGACCTCGGAGATGTGGACAAGGCCGACTTTCTTTTCCGGCAGTTCGACAAAGGCACCAAAATTCGTGATGCCCGTGACGACACCCTCTACGATACTGCCTACTTCAATGGCCAAATTAATTCTTCCTCCTTGCGGAAGCAATCATCGCTTCCTGAAACTGAAACATATTCCTGGGGAAGCAATCATCACTTCCCTGTCACTTGCCTGCATCCGTATAGGGGAGTTCGCCGTGGCGGGTCATGCCGAGTTCCTCGCGCGCGATTTTCTCGACGTACGCGGGATCCTGGAGGTCGGCCTTTTCCTGCTTGAGCGCTGCATTCTCCGCCTCTGCCGCTGCGAGGCGGGCATCCGCCGCTTCCTGATCGGCGGCGACCTCCTGGAGATGCACCTGCTGGCCGACGAGCACGAAGGCGAAATAGCCGATGATGACAATCAGGAGCGGCACGAAGAAGTCAAACTTCCTCCGCTTCTTCCTTCGCTCCATCGCCATACGCGCAACCTTCCCTCTGTCTGCAAACTGTAACAAGTCCTATGATACAAGGAAATCGTCATTTCTGCAAGTTTTTTATCGCCGCAGCCCTGACGCCCTGCATGCTCATTTCTCCGAATACTGGAAGAAATCCGTCGTCGCGATGCGTCGGAAGACGGAATCGCAGTACGGGCAGTGAAAGTGATCCATGACGTTCTCCATGTCCGGCTTGCCGTCGACGATGCGCACGGGCTGGCCTTCGATGAAGTCCATGCGCGTGCCGCAGCGCGGGCACGGGCACTTGCCATCGGCCTCGCGCTTCAGCTGCATCGGCTGGAGGTCGCCCGTCGGCTTGACATGGCGCTGTTCCTGCTGCGGCTGTGGCGCAGGCGCAGCAGCGGGCGTCTCCTTCATCGAGGCGCCGATGGCCGCCCACCTCTCCCGCGCGGCTTTCATCGAGGCCGCCGCTTTCGCGCGCACCTCCTCTTTGAGGTCGTACTCCTCGAAATATCCCGACCCGAGGAGCTCGCGGTAATAGACGCCGCACGACGTGCAGACGTAGCGCGGCAGCGTGCTGTTCATATCGACGCGCCCGTTCACGACGGACACGGCATCCCCTTCGACGTAGTGCAGCTTCTTCCCGCACTTCGGACAAAGGTATCTCTTCTCCCAAACGACTTCGAGTTTCGTGACTGCCATTCTCCCACCAGCTCTGCTTTCTCAAAATCTACCTAATGATAAAAAACTTCCACACCGATGGGAAAAAAACCTGCCATCAAAACATTTAATTTCCATGAATTCTCAAGCATGTGCTTTCGATTGCAGCACTTCCGCAATCTCGAGCGCTGCATCGGGACGGCCGCAGGCGCGCGCGCCGTCGGCAAGCGCAGCGAGGTGCGCAGGGTCGGCCAGAAGTTCCTTCACGGCGCCTGCCAGGCTCTCGCCCGGATGCACCCAGACGGCCGCGCCGTGCTCCGTCGCATAGACGGCATTCTCCTCCTCCGGCCCCGGAATCGGGTCGTGGAGCACCGTCGGCAGGCCGAGGATGAATGCCTCGCTCGTCGTCAGCGCCCCGGGCTTCGTCACGAGGATGTCGGACGCGCGCATCAGGAGCTGTGCGCGCTGCGTGAAGCCCCAGACATGGAGCTCGTGGCGCGACGTCGGGATGCGACGACGAATCGCGAGCTCGAGGTCTTCGTTGCGCCCCGCGACGACGAGCAGCGTCAGCGGCTGCTCGATGCCCTCGAGGTCGTCGAGCATCGCCTCGATGCCGCCGAGGCCGAGGCCGCCACCCATGAGCATGACGACGGGCTGCCCCTCTGCGAGGCCGAGCTGCTGCCGCGCGCCCGCCTTGTCGGGGAGTTCGAGAATCTTGCGGTCGACCGGGATGCCCGTCACATGGACGGCGCTCTCGGGAAAGCCTTTCGCGACGAGGCCATCCTTCATCTTCGGGATGGCGACGAAGTAGTCATCGACGCGCGGGTAGACCCAGATTTCATGCAGCGAGTAATCCGTCAGCACGACGCCGAGGCGGAACTGCCGCTTCGAGAACTTTTTGATGAACGAGCAGGCGCCCTCGGGGAACGGATGCGTGCAGATGACCGTGTCGGGATGGAAGCTGTCGATGAGCTTTGCCATGCGCCGGTACATGATGAGCGAGAACGCCGTGTCCGTCAGCCGCCCGCCCGAGTCGCCGCCCGCGAACTGGTAGCAGCGGTCATAAAGGTCGGGCACGAACGCCAGCATGAGCAGGTAGATGCGCTTCATGAGCCAGTGCAGCGTCGAGACGCCGCGCGACATGAAATCGACAATCTCGATGATGGCGTCCTCATCGACGCGTCGCACCTCGCGCGCGATGGCCTCGGCCGCCTTGATATGGCCCGAGCCGATGGAGGCCGTCATGATGAGATAGCGCGGATGGCGCTGCTTCTGCGTTCCCGTCATGCCGTCAGTCCCCCGTCGATGGAGAGAATCGTCCCCGTGACAAAGCCTGCATCCTCTGACGCCAGATAGCAGATGGCCGCCGCCGCATCATCTGCCGTGCCGATATGGCCGACGGGATAGACCGACGCCATCTCGCGAAGCGCCGCGCTGCGGTCAGACGCGGCCGCGAGCTGCGCCTCCGTCAGCGGCGTCAGGAGGTCGCCGGGCGCGATGGCATTGACGCGCACGCCCTCATGCGCGAGCTCGAGCGCCAGCGCCCGCGTGAAGAGCGAGACGCCGCCCTTCGCGGCGCAGTAGGCCGTGCAGAAATAATTGCCATGCACGCCAGCGTCCGAGCCGACATTTACGATGCAGCCGCGCGTTTTGCGCAGGTGCGGCACAGCCGCGCGGCTCGCGAAGACCGTGCCCTTGAGATTGACGGCAATCACGTCGTCGAAGAGCTCTTCCGTCAGGTCGTCAATCGCGCCCTCGGCATAAACGCCGGCCGAATTGACGAGCACGTCGAGACGGCCGAACCGCGCCACAGCCGCCTGCACGAGCGCCTCGCAGTCCGCGACGCGCCGCACATCCGCCGCGACAAACATGGTGCCTGGTGCAGCAGCTTCCCCGCCTGCCGCGCCTTCCGGCACCACATCCTTGAGCTCTGCCAGCGCCTTTTCTCCGCGCGCCTCGCTGCGCCCTGCGATGCAGACATCACATCCCGCGCGGCGGAACCGTTTCGCCGCCGCGAGCCCGACGCCCGACGTGCCGCCCGTCACGAGGACGGCCCTTCTCTCCTGCTTCTTTTCCACGCACTGCCTCCAGATATACAGAAAGCCTCCCTCAGAAAGGGAGGCTTGCAACAAGCTCACGCTTAGGAAGCGATGATGAAAGACGGGCGCCCAGATTGCCGCAGATTTTCTGTTCCAATCTAGGAGACAAACCGCAGGCGTAGCGGAGCTACGTCGAGGATTTGCCGACGACGAGAGGACAGAAAAGATGCGCCAAGATGGACGGGCGGATTTCATCAGTGCTTCCCTTATTTGTTCACGGAATCCTTGAGGGCCTTGCCAGCCTTGAACACAGGGTTCTTGGAAGCGGGGATCTCGATGGGTTCGCCGCTGCGGGGGTTGCGGCCCGTACGGGCAGCGCGCTCCTTGACCTCGAACGTGCCGAAGCCGATGAGCTGCACCTTGTCACCCTCCTGGAGGGCGTTCTCGATGGACTCGAAGACAGCGATGACAGCCTTCTCGGCGTCCTTCTTCGTCAGTCCAGCTTTGTCTGCGACGTTAGCTACCAGTTCTGTTTTGTTCACAATCGTAGCCTCCTTCAGAGATTTTGTCTTGTCTACTCACAAAAATATAGCAAGAATGCCTAGAAAAATCAAGGCTTTCCGCGAAAAAAGCGCCATTCGATGCAAAAAAACTGCGATTTTATGCTTTCCGAGGCACGAAAAGCGTCGTCAGATGGTCGATGTCCTTCTGCCGGTCGAGCTCGTAAAGATAAATCGTGCGCACGCTCTCGTCGGGCAGCGCGAGGTTGTGGATGAACGTCACGGGTGCATCGTCGGGCAGGAATTCCATGAGCGAGAGCTTGCAGTCCGACGCCGTGCGCTCGTCGTAGACCTGCGTGATGACGAGGTTCGTGAACGGCCGTTCGTGGAGCTTCGCCACGTTCTCCGCATCGAGAATCATGAGCCCTTCGACGGGATCGACGCCGAGGCGTGTGTAGAGCACCTCGACGAAGCTCATGCCCGGATGAATGACGAGGTCGATGTCCACGCGCTTCTGCGCCTGCTCGCGGAGCAGCACGACCGTGCGCTCGGCGACAAGCGGGCTGCCGGGCACGGCGTAGACAATCTGCTCGCCCATCGCCGCGCGGCGGACGAGGTCGTCCGCGATGGCCTGATACAGCGTCTCGAAATTCGGTGCTTTTTCGTAGAGCTTGTCATACGTCGCAAACTTGATGCCCGCCTTTTTCACGGCTTCGACCGTCGGATGGACGGACGTCCGCAGGATGAGCTGCTTCGCGCCCTTCATGAGCTCCCACGCTTCGCGCGTGATGAGCCCCGCACGCCCCGGGCCGAGGCCGATGACCTGAATGCTTCCCATGCTCATAAAATCATGCTCCCTTCGAAATCTTTTCTTTCGGCGCGAGTGCCGCCTCATCGCCCGCGAGCGCCATGAGCACGCGCGTCAGGAAGTTCGTGAGGTTCTTCCGGTACGACGGCATCAGGCGGAAGCGCAGCAGCCCCTGCGGTGGCAGGATCGTGAGGTTCGGGCCGAAGCGCTCCTTGAGCTTCATGAGATTCGCCATCTCAAACGTCGGCTCTTTCGTGAGGTGCATCTCGATGGCCGCGGGCTTCTCCGCGATGACGGCGATGCCGAGCTGGCGCGCGTAGTTGCGGATGCGCGTGACTTCCAGAAGCTTCATGACGCCCGGCGTCGGCTCGCCGAAACGGTCGATGAGCTCGTCGATGAACGCCGGAATCTCCTCGTTCTTGCGGATGGCCGCGATGCGCTGGTAGAGCTCGAGCTTGTGCTGCGCATCGGCGATGTAGTCGCTCTCGATATACGCCTCGACATTGATTTCGATGGTCGGCTCCGGCCGGGCCTTCGCAGGCTTCTTCTTCTGCAGTGCGTCGATGGCTTCTTCGAGCAGTTTGCAGTACATCTCGAAACCGACGCTCGCGATGTGGCCGTGCTGCTGCGCGCCGAGCAAATTGCCCGCGCCGCGGATTTCGAGGTCGCGCATGGCGATCTTGAAGCCTGCGCCGAGCTCTGCGAACTCCTTCATGGCCGCGAGGCGCTTTTCCGCCGTCTCCGACAGCACCTTGTCCGCCTGATAAACGAAATACGCAAACGCCATGCGCGGCGAACGGCCGACGCGGCCGCGCATCTGGTAGAGCTGCGACAGGCCGAAGTGGTCGGCATTGTAGACGATGATCGTATTCGCATTCGCGACGTCGAGGCCATTCTCGACGATGCTCGTCGCGAGGAGGATATCGGCATCACCCTCGTAGAAATCCATCATGACGCGCTCGAGGAGCTCCTCGGGCATCTGGCCGTGCGCGACGAGGATGCGCGCCTCGGGCACGAGCGCTTGCAGCCGCGCCTTCATCGCGTCGATGCTCGCGACGCGGTTGTAGACGAAGAAGACCTGCCCGCCGCGCCGCATCTCGCGCTTGATGGCGCCCGCGAGCACATCATCACCCGCCTCGACGACATACGTCTGCACGGGGATGCGCTCCGCGGGCGGCGTCTCGATGATGCTCATGTCGCGCGCGCCGACGAGCGACATATGGAGCGTGCGCGGTATCGGCGTCGCCGAGAGCGTCAGCACATCGATGCCCGCCGCGAGGCTCCGAATCTTGTCCTTCTGCTTGACGCCGAAACGCTGCTCCTCATCGACAATCAAGAGGCCGAGGTCTTTGAAATGGACTTTGCGCTGATTGAGAATCGCATGCGTGCCAATCAGGATGTCCACGTCGCCCGACGCCACGCGCTTCAGCGTGTCCGTCTGCTCGCGCTGCGAGCGGAAGCGGCTGATGACATCGACCGTCGGCAGGAAATTCAAAAAGCGCTCGGAAAACGTCTTGTAGTGCTGCTGCGCGAGCACCGTCGTCGGCACGAGCACGGCAACCTGCTTGCCGTCCATAACGGCCTTGTACGCCGCGCGGATGGCGACTTCCGTCTTTCCGAAGCCGACATCGCCGCAGAGCAGCCGGTCCATCGGCTTCGGCAGCTCCATGTCGCGCTTGATTTCTTTGATGGCGCGCAGCTGGTCGTCCGTCTCCTGGAACGGGAACGCATCCTCGAACTCCTGCTGGCTCGCATCGTCGGGCGAAAATGCAAAGCCCTCGGCGTCCTTGCGCTTCGCGTAGATTTCGATGAGCTTTTCCGCGATGTCCTCGACGGACTTCTTCGCGCGCGCCTTCGCCTTGATCCACTCCGTGCCGCCCATGCGGTGCAGGCGCGGCACCTCGCCCTCGCTGCCGATGTATTTCTGCAGCAGGTGCACCTGGTCCGTCGGCACGTAGAGCTTGTCGTCGCCGCCGTACTTGATGTGCAGATAATCGCGCCGCACGCCGCCGACTTCGAGCGTCACGACGCCGACATACTTGCCGATGCCGTGGTTGACGTGCACGACGTAGTCGCCGGGCTTGATGTCGCGGAAATGGGAAATCTTCTCGCCCTCGGGCGCCGATTTCGCGATGCGCCGCTTCACATGGCCGAAAATGTCCTTCTCCGTCATGACGACGAGACGGTCGCTCGCGAGCTCGAAGCCCGAGAGCAAGAGCCCCGTCTGAATCGTGATGCGTTTTTCCGAAAGCTCTGCGCCCTCGTCCATCACGCTCGACGGCAGGCGGCGCTTCGCGAGCATCTCGCGCAGGCCGTTCGCCTTCTCCTTCGTCGAAAGCAGGACGAGGATGCGCTCTTTTGCCGCGAGATAGCGCGAGAGCTCGCCTGTGAAGAGATCCATCTGCCGCTGGAACGGCGTCATGTTCGTGACCGTGATGCTGATCGTCGCGTCCGGCTCCGCGCCGTGAATCTGCTGGAGCATCAGCGCCGAGAACACGACATTGTTGTGCTCCGCCTCCGCGAGCAGGTCTTCCCAGCTGAAGATATGCTTCTTGATGTCAGGATTCTCCTTGACCATCGTGCGGAGCTCCTCACGCAGGCGCGTCGGCTCGTCGAACAGCACGGTGCCGCTGCCCTTGAGGTACGAGAGGAACAGCGCCGGCCGTCCTTTCGCGTCCGTGCGTGCGAGCGGCAGGATGGAGACCGCGCCGATATTCCGCTGCGAACGCTTCGTCTCGAGGTCGAACTCGCGCAGAGAATCAACTTCGTCATCGAAGAACTCGATGCGC
>ONJV01000240.1 GCA_900318215.1 uncultured Veillonellaceae bacterium | reverse complement strand
CGACGTGGACTTCGCCATCCGTGCCTTCGCGGAATTCGATATCCAGCTTATCAGGGATGACAACTTTGTTGTTATCTTCTGACAGGACGTCGTCAAGCTTCGCCGCCGTCTTCCGCGCATGTCTCTGAAGTTTTGCCAGATTGACGAGATTGTAGACGGACAGCTCACGACGCTCAACATGCGAGATGTCTTGATTGCTCTGGCTGGCCACGGCGACAAGCTGATACTGGTCACTGTTCATCAGATAGCACGTCTCGCTGTCGAGATGCAGCAGGCATCCGCGAAATGACGGGTGGATGAACGGCGTGCCATCCGGCTTCAAGACATCCATAAAATAGCGAAGATTGTTATGCCCGAGATCGCCTTGCGCACGCAGCATCAGCCGGTACGGATTCGCGGGTGGCAAGCCGAGCAATTCTTGTTCTTCGCGCGTGAGCAATACAGCGCTTTCGTGGGGAATCAGCACACCGCCATCCTGACGCATGGCACGATTCTCAAGACAAAGCCGCTCAAGCGCTTCTGTCACACAGGTGCTGCGTGGGACATCAGCAGGGAAGAGCAGCCCACGTTCCTGTTCCATCCAAGATGATGACATATTTCTGCCTCCTCATTTGATTCCGATATTCTCATAAATCCATGCAGCGACTTTGTTTTGCCAGCGATGGTTTTCTTTGCCAGCGTGCCGCCAAGCCTCTTCATAGTGCGAGTGCACGACATTCCACTTGTCAAGTTCCTCGATGCCGAACACCTCTGGCGCTTCTGATGCCTTCCAGACGCGCAACATCCCGTTGTGACTCCATTCGACAAAGACATACGACCCGATCTGGAACGCGAACGCGCTTTGCTCTGGAGCACAGGTCGTGTCCAGCTGCCCGTAAGATGTCGCATGATGCTTCTCCATTTGCCGCGCCCAATACGCAGCGTCTCTGCCGAAGAACACCCATGTATTCGTGATGTGAGGGAGATACTGTTCCCAGAATCGCTTGCGATAGCTCCACATTTCATCAACCGCTGTCTTTTCAATGATGCGGAAGAACAAGTTGAGATCATTCTCAGCAAGCCAATGCAGAAAAATCGTCCGTGCTTCCTCCGACACGCTTTCCCAACGGATGGTCCTTGCACCAAAGCGGGGATCGCCCAAGAGATCATAAAAAAGATCGATGCAGCGCTTTTTGAGCAGTTGTTTCTGCGCCGTCTTCATGACATTCACGCCGAGGATGATGCCGGTGGCGGCGACAGGATATACGTCGGCGTAGATGTCGCCGCTGTGCGTGGCATCGTCATCCGTACTGCGCGTCAATTCTTCAAGGCAACGCAATTTTTCCTCTATGGAGAGGCGAGGGAAGAGAAACAACTGTTTCAGTGATTCGCGTATAAAACCACAACCATAAAGCCCGCGCGGCAAGCCAAGCGTTTCGTAGCAAGCATGCACACCTTTGCATTTGAGCATCATTGCCATCATGCTCACGGTCGGCGTCTTCCCGAAAAACAGCATCGCATATTGAAATCCCATCCGCAGCAAGCGGCTGGCATGCTCTGGCGTTGGCCGCTGGAAATATGCCTGCAGGATGCGTTCGACCGCCTGCAGTTTCGTACGATGAATGCTCGTGACGGAGCCATCTTCGTATTGAGAAAGATACACATAGAACAGCCGCCGCACCTGTCCGTTACTTTGAAAATCCATGGCGCGCACCCCTGCTTGAAAGAGCTCCATGGTGCATTCGTCCAAAAAGAGCACGAAGGGAATCGCTCGCTCCTCCCGATACGTCAACGTCTCATGTGCTCCGATTTTTCGCAAGAGCGCCTTTTCATCGATGTTGGACATCTGCAGCTGCTGATTCGCTTTTTCCATCAGTTTCTTTTCGATGAATTTGATTTTCGGCATGCGAAACAGCCCTTCGTCCTCCGTCTGAAGGTTCCTCCGTATGGTTGCGCCGAGCAACTCCACTGCTTGATGCAAATCACTCATGATGTTCCAGCCTTCCATGGACGAATTTGACGATGCTCATATCTTCCTCCGTCGGCGGCGACATCGTAAAGCGGATGTCGATGCGCCGGTTCGCCTGCTTGCCGGCCGCCGTCGCATTGTCGGCGATGGGACGCGTCTCAGCGTAGCCACTGCACGAAAAGATCGGCTGCTGCGTCTTGTTTTGCAACTGGTCGAGGTCAGGGCGCACTTTTGCCATCATGCGCCATGTATTGATGGCGCGTTTCGTGGAAAGCTCCCAATTCGAAGGAAACATGCCATTGTTGATCGGCGTGTTGTCTGTGTGTCCTTCAATGAAAATCGTCTCGACTGTCCCCGCATACGTTTCTGATTGCAGTGTCGTTGCCAAGATGGTCNNCCGCGCGTCCGACATCGAACAACACACCTTCAGAGATGCGGAGGATGCCATGCTTTTCGTCGACCGTGACCTGGATGCCATCATCAGAGAGCTGCTGCTGCACGTCATCCAAGAGTTGCGCACGAAGCGCATCATTCTGTGTCAGCTGCGATGTTGCCTGACTGAAATTCAAAATGAAATACGCAAGCGCCAAGATGAAGATGGCGAGCAGGCCGGACATCAAATCGCTGATGCTGACACTGAATGCATCCTTGGCGCTTTCGAGATGTTCTTCGCTTCGAGTCCTCATGCTTCGCCTCAGCTCTTTTTGTACTTCATCAAGCCTACCACCGTCTCATGCAGTCCGTCGGCAATTTCGCTCAAAGCTCCCGTAGCATTCGACACAGATTTGTCAAACGACTGCAGCTGCGATGTCAATCCGGACTTCATCGCTTCGTTGTACTTTGAAAGCTGTTCTGTCAAGAGCTTCGTCGTTTTCTCCAATTCCCCGCTGACACCTTTAAAATTCGACTGATAGGTCTTCCATGCCGTATCCGAAACTTCCGAAGCGCTCTTCATGGCCTGCATCAAATCCTGCATCTGCTTTGCCGCCACTTGATTGTTTATGGTGATCTGATCAAGCTGTTGCCGGACGCTGTCATGGAGCGCTTGCGACTCCGCACGAACAGCCTCAAGCTCGCCACGCAGTCCAGCCGCAGCTTCTTGAATCGGAACAGCGGCTTCATGCATCGCGCTGCTTGCTTCCTGCAATCTTGTCAAAAGTTCCCCTACCCGGATCGTTTCCTCCTTGATCGCTTGGGTGGCAAATTCAAAGGACTGGTTCTGCTGCTTGATGGTCGCATTCAGCAAGCGCGAAGTTTCCTCTGCCTGTTGCGCCGTTGCCTCCGCAGAAGCTTTCTGCTTTTCTACAAGCTCTTCCGTGCCCTTCTTCATGAATTCCTGGAGGCTTTCCATCGTCTGCGCCATCCCACGGTTCATGTCATCGGATATGCGCTGCGACGCATGCATATTGTCTTTCATCGCATTCTGCATATCTGCCAGAACATGGGAAAATCCTTGCAGCTGCGTGCCAAGCTGCCGGTCAAACTCGTCGGAGATGGCCGCCGTGCCTCCTTTCCTCAATGCATCGATTGCCTCGTAGAGTTTCTCAAATGTCGGACGCAACTGACTGTCGAGCTTTTCGCAGAATTCATCAAAACCATTCGACAGCTGTGTGTCGAGAATCCGTCCGAGACTTTCCGCCATATCCTGGCTCAAATTTTTCAGCTCAAGCGTCTGCTCCCTGCTTGCGTGGAAGTTGTCTGAAAGCCACTGCTCCGTAATCCTGCGGGGATACATCGCTTCGACCAAAAATGACAACAAGGTAATACTTTTTGCCACTTGATTATTGCAATATTGATACACACCGCCGTAAAGCAAAGCAAGCAATATACCGATCAGTGATGTGATAAACGCCGTCGAAATGCCGCTTAATAGTGCGCCAATGCCATCTTTCAAAACCGTGACGTCACCACTCGACAGGTCGATGCCCCAGATACCAATCGTCAATCCTGCAAACGTACCGAAAATACCGACCCCCGTGAACACGCCACCAAAATTCTGCCAATATGAGACGTCTGCTGTTTTCATAATCTCGCTGGGACGGAAGAATGCCCCCGCATCGATGGCCGAAAACAGTCGCTCTTCGCCGTCATCCACACTCCGCACGAGCGTCTTCCGATATTCCGCCCAGACAGGTGCAAGATAGTCATCTGCCAAAAACAGCTTGCTAATATCTTCAAATCGTTGTACGTACGCTTCTGTCGGAATTGCTTGAAGCTGATCATAAACAGATCGAACCGCCCGATTGATGCGCAAGAGCGGAGCAATCCCCCATTTCCATGCCACACCAGCCAAAAGCACATCGAACACAAAGAAAACGATTGTGACAGCGGTCGAAATACTCATACCGTTCCATCCTTACCTTCTGGAATATATATAATTTATTGTTCTCCAAAAAAATTCGTTCTCCTGCTTGCAAAACATATTTCGCATTCCTGACACAAAGGCAGACGCCGCCCTCGCCCAGATTGATGAAAAAGCCTACGCCGAAAAGTACCTCCGTCCCGCCCGCGAAAAAAGCCAGACCATCCATGCCGTCGGCATCAACTTCTCCTATGCACCGGAGGATCGGACAATCACGGAGTGGAAGGAACGGATGATTTGAGCGCTTTCCGCTGGTCCCGTTTCCCGTAAATCACATTCAGAACATACACGCGGCTCTCTTGTTCCGCCACGCGAATGCCACGGTTCTTCGTCCATGAGACGCGAGCGTTCGGGCAATTCACCAAGCGTTTGGATTTCGCCGCACATTCGTTGGAGAAACGTACGCGCCGTTGTTGGTGCCTCTAGCGTTTCCGCGATGTAATCGCGCAGATTTCTCAAATCTTCTTCTGCATCTGGCGTGATGATGATTTCATAGGTCTTCATTCAATGAATGCCCCTCTCCAACTCATCAAACACATCCTTCGCCAGACGGCCTTTTCCTGCAAGCGACTGCGCATAGCTGTGTTCCAGCATCGCGTGGAGTTCGTCCTCTGTCATCGCGTCGAGCGATCGCGGTTCGTCTGGCAGCGTAACGGGAAACGGAATGCCGCGCTTGTAGATAATCTGCCGGTAGAGCGAATTGATGACGACGGAAACAGGGATGCCGAGCTGCTGCAGAATGCGTTCCGCTTCGTTTTTGACATCGCACTCGACGCGCGCGCTGACGGTTGCATCTTTCATATAGACCACCTCTTCCACTTTATTGTACAACGTTGTCCTGCGAATCACAATACATTTCTGGATGGCCCATGAAAAATGGAGCAACCACAAGATTGCCTGCAATTGCTCCATTTTTATGTGCGGAGAGTATTTTCTTTTTTCAGTCCAACGCCTCGAACGCCTGATCGAGGTCGTAGATGATGTCATCGATGTGCTCCGTACCGATGGAGAGGCGGATGGTCGACGGCGTGATGCCGGAGGCGAGAAGCTCTTCTTCGCTCATCTGGGAGTGCGTCGTGGATGCCGGATGGATGACGAGCGATTTGACGTCGGCGACGTTTGCGAGCAGGGAGAAGACTTTGAGGTGGTCGATGAACTTCTTTGCCGCCTCGGCGCCGCCCTTGATTTCAAACGTGAAGATCGAGATGCCGCCATTCGGGAAATATTTTTTGTAAAGCTCGTGATCCGGATGGTCGGGGATGGCCGGATGATTGACCTTCTCAACATGCGGATTCTTCGCGAGGTAGTCGACGACTTTGAGCGCGTTCTCGACATGGCGCTCGACGCGCAGCGACAGCGTCTCGACGCCCTGCAGCAGCAGGAACGCATTGAACGGCGAAATCGTCGCGCCCGTGTCACGCAGGAGAAGCGCGCGCAGGTAGACGACAAAGGCCGCCGCGCCGATGTCTTTCGCGAAGCTCAGGCCGTGATAGCTGACGTTCTTCTCGACGAGCCACGGGAAT
>ONJV01000094.1 GCA_900318215.1 uncultured Veillonellaceae bacterium | reverse complement strand
GTACGCGCTCTTCTTCGGATAGCGCTGCTGCGTCTTGTAATCGACGTAGAACAGGCCGTAGCGCTTGTTGTAGCCGTTCGACCAGCTCAGCATGTCCTGGAGGCTCCAGATGTAGTAGCCGCAGACGTTGACGCCCTCGGCGATCGCCTGCTGGATGGCGCGCAGATGCTTTGCCACATACTCGATGCGCGGCGTGTCGTCAATCTTGCCGTCGACGAGGTCGTCCTTGTAGCCCATGCCGTTTTCGCTGATGAAGATTTCTTTGTAGTTCGGATAGTCGTGCGCGATGCGGCAGAGCTGGTCGTGCATGCCCTGCGGATAGATCGGCCAATCCCAGTCCGTCGTCGGCACCTCGGGATTCGAGACGCGCGCGCCGACGCCATGCAGCGCGAAGACGCTCGTGCCTTTTTCGCCCGTGCTGTTATTGAAGACTTTGCTCTCGCCATCCCACGCCTGGAGGAAATGGCTCGAATAGTAGTTCATGCCGAGGAAATCGATTTCTTTTGCAGCGACAGCAAAGTCGTCGAAATCCGACGGCTCCGTCACAAGCGTTCCATTGTTCTCGCGCAGAATCTCGTTGATAAGCTTCATCGTCTCGTCGGAATATTTTCCGAGGAAGCAGGCGTCGAGCATGAAGCGGTTGCTCATGGCGTCATCGAGGTCGCGCGCATGGCGGTTTTCCGGCGTGTCCGTGATGGGCACCTTGCCTTCGAGCGTGTGGACGATGCCGATTTTGCCCTTGAGGCCCATCGTCTTGTAGAGATGCAGCGCTTTCGCGTGCGCGACCATGAGGTTGTGCTCGATCTGGATGGCCTTCGCCATCTGGAACGTCTCGTGCGGCGGGAAATTGCCTGCGATGTAGCCGTTCTGCGCAATCGACCACGGCTCGTTGAACGTCGCCCAGCGCTTGACGCGGTCACCGAATGCCTCGAAGCAGATTTTCGCGTAATCGACGAAGTGCGGGATGATGGCGCGGTTCAGCCAGCCGCCTTCATGGAAATATTTGAGCGGCGTGTCGAAATGGTGCAGCGTCACGAACGGCTCGACGCCATGCGCGAGGCAGGTATCGATGAGCTTGTTGTAGTAGTCGATGCCCTTCTGGTTGACCTTGCCCTCGCCCTCCGGCAGGATGCGCGTCCACGAAATCGAGATGCGGATGCCGTTGACGCCGAATTTCTCGCAAAGCGCGAGGTCTTCGGGATATTTATGATAGAAATCGCTCGCGGGGTCAGCCGTGAAGCGGCTCTGAGGACGTTTCATATCCTCGTCCCATGTGCAGGGGCCGCGGCCGTCCTCCGTCGTCGCGCCCTCGACCTGGTAGGCCGCCGTCGCGCCGCCGAAGACGAAGTCGTCGGGAAACTTGTTCGGGGTCTCAGCCATCTTATTTCCCTGCTTTCTTCTTGAGAATCTTGAGGAAACGCTTGTCCATGTCGGAAAGCAGCATCGCCGTCATGAGGTGATCCTGCGCATGGACGGTCAGGAAGCCGATGTCGAGCTCTTCGCCCGCCGCTTCCTTTGTGATGAGCTCCGTCTGCTGGTTGTGCGCATCGAGGATCAGGTCGTCACCCTCCTTGATGAGCGCCTCGGCCTTGGAGAAGTCCTCGTCGCCCATAGCGTCCATGGCCTCGAGGTACTTCGTCCGCGCGTCGCCCGCATAAGCAACAATCTCCATCGCCACCATGGCCATATCGTCTTTCGTCATTGTATTCGTCTCCTCTGGAAAAATATTTCGTGTTTGTTTGACATATCTCACAACTGCTGAAAATGACTTCTATGCAAAGGCCCCTTCCTGGAGGGGGCTGTCAGCCGAATGGCTGACTGGGGGAGTAGTTGGGTGCTGAAGCCGAACATTTTTGCAACCGTCACTAAAGACTTTAGCAAGATCTGCATTTCTGTCAGTCTCCAGCACCTTACTACTCCCCCCGCCGCTCACGCGGCCCGTCCCCCCTCAATGAGGGGGGGCTGCAGAAAAAAGCCACGTTCAGCATCAAAAAGTTACGTCCTCTATTATAGCCGATTCCCTTTTCGATTTCACTCGAAAATTTATCTCAGTCGTGATAGTACCCTTCCGCCCATTTCTTGTTGTATTCGTCGAAGATGTGGTCGTTCTCGATGGCGTCGTTGTCGGGAATCATGTTGTCGATTTTTGCAATCAGCGCGTCGCGCTCGGGCGTCGGCTGGTATTTTGCCTTGAGGAACGCGTCGAGGATGTACTCGATCGTGCCGACGCCGACGACGCGGCCGCCGCAGCCGATGACGTTCGCATTGAGCTGCTCTTTCGCTGCGACCGCCGTCTGCACGTCCGTCACGCAGGCCGCGCGGACGCCCTTGATTTTCTGTGCGCTGTTGTTGATGCCGATGCCCGTGCCGCAGATGCAGACGCCGAGATCGACCTCGCCTTTCGCGACGAGCACGCCGACCTTGCGGCCATAGATCGGATAATGCGTGCGGATGAAGTCATGCGTGCCGACGTCGATGACTTCATGGCCCTGCTTCTTGAGGAATTCTGCGGCTTTTACTTTGATGTCCGTGACGATATGGTCACAGCCGATGGCGATTTTCATGAGTTTGTGCCTCCGTTTTATTCGTTCAATTTCGTTACGTCGCTACCCCCTCAGTCGCCCTACGGGCGCCAGCTCCCCCAGAGGTGGAGCCTTAGGGGAATGATTTACAGGATTCTGTTCATCATATCGATGCGGACCTGGTGGCGGCCGCCGTCGTACTCCGTCTTGCAGAAGTTCTCGGCGAGCTGGCACGAGAGCACGGGCGCCGTGATGTTCGCGGCGAGCGCGATGATCTGCGTGCTGTTGTGGTGGCGCGTCATCGAAGACGTGTAGTCCTCATACGTCGGCGCGCAGACGATGCCGTGGTTCTTCGAGGCGATCATGAACGGCGCGACAGCATAATCATCCACGACGATGCCGCGCGTGATCCCGCCATCCTTTATGGCCTTGACGACGTTCATCGTCGCCTCGAAGATGTCGTCGTCCGACAGGTCTACCATTTCATATCCTTTGTCCGCGAGGTACGCTTTGACGCAGTCTTTGAGTTCCTTGCCGACAGCATTTGCTGCAATCGCTACTTTCATGCTTCCTGACTCCTTTGCTCTATGAAAGATTCTTGTTTTCCTTTGCATGGTCTTATTATAGAGCGCGGAGCCGCTGCATGGTTTTCATGTTTTGAAAACGCTTTCATAGACAGCTCGCGGTCACGCCGCAAAAAAAAGAAGCCCTGTGCAGCGCGGGAATCATCGCTGCACAGGGCGTTCGGGGGAAATGCTGATCCGGTCTGCGAATCAGTTTGGGGAATCCAAGGGAAAATGGGAACTATCATCCATGGATGACATCGGTGTATTCGGGGAAATCTTTCAGCCGCTCAAACGGTGCAAAGCCAACGGCGCCGGTGAAGGTGCCTTTCTCCCACGCCGTGCGCGTGGACCAGTACATCTCCGTGAAATTCTTTTCCGTTGCCGCCGTGACCTGATAGAGCAGGAGCTCAGGCACGAACGTGCCATCGGGACCGACGTCGGCGGAAAATTCCGTGCGGATGCGCAGGTATTGCGCTTCCGGCAGGTCTTGGAGGTCGATGTACTGCGTACCGTCCTGCAGGCGGATCTCTTTCTTGCCCTTGATCGACGCCTCGTCATCCGAGACTTCGACGGTCGCTTTGAGACTCGTCTGCAGGGGGACGCGTGCGATGACTTTGAGCTGGCGGAATGTCCAATATTTCTTCTGCGTCATGTAATCGCGGCTGTAAACCGTCGGATGACGCCATTCGGTCGTATGCGTGCCGACCGTAAGGATATTCTTGAAATCGAGCCAGACGGCGAGATCCTTCTCTCGCGCGCCAGCTTCTTCCGGATGGTCATAGGTCTCGCGCACCTCGTCCGCTGCAAGGCCCTGCTTGTAAAAGCGCACCTCGCGCACATCGCCCGGCAGATGCGTGAAATACTTCGGACGCCCGAGCTCGGGGATCACATGCCCGATGTAGGAGTAACCGACGAAAATGGGTTCCTCCTGCCACTGCCGCAGCTTGCACTCCGGCGCGATGCCCGGCACGCGGGCGACTTCTTTGGCATCGCAGTACGAGCTGCCGCCCGCCTGCTTGTCAAACGTGGACACATACTGCATCCAGCTGCCAACAGCAGCCTCGCCGCCTTGCCACATGTACTCGGTGATGTCGTGGCATGTGCCCCATTTGAGACCGCCCGCGCGCTCGATGACCATCCGCAGGTAGTACGTCGCGCCCCAGCCCACGGACTTGCCGCGGACCATGAGCGGATTGTGCCCCATTTCCGAAGGCTTCGCGAGGCGATTGACCTTCGCCCAGACGATGCCCGTGAAGCCTTGCTCGGCGACGAGATCCGGACTTGCGGGAATCTCGATGTAATCGCCGTAATGCTCGAGCTTCACGACCGTCTTGCCGTGCTCCTGGACGACTTTCGGACTGCCCTGCAAAAGGCCGTAGTGCCCATGCCCCGAGCGGTCGAGGATGCGCGGGACGATGCGGATCCCTGCGGCAATGGTGATGTTCTTCGGCAGCTGGTCACCGATGCTGACCTGGTAATCGCCGCCTTTCGCGAAGCGGTGGCGGAACTCGATGTGCCTCCTTTCATGGCTGCGGAAAAAGATGTTCCGTGCTTCGGCGATGCGCTGATCGATGTAGAGCGGCACCGAGGAAAAGACTTCCTGATCGAGGTTGTTCGTCGCTTCGATGCTCGCAATCAGGCAATCGGCATCCTTGCCCTTGCCCGCGAAAACACGCATGTGCGCATAGGAAAGCTGCTGCGGCTCGTAAACGATGAGGTCAAGTGCCGCATCCTCCAGCGTGATATGGTGGTTGCCTGCGCCGTACGCCTGATAATAGGCAATCAGCTTGCGCTTTTCGCCTGCCTGCAGGAGCGCGACGTGGCTGTCCGCTTTCTGTCCGAAGAGATTCTGCTCCGTGAGTTTGCCGTTATCGACGATGGGCAGCACGACCGTCGCAGGGCTCGTGCCGCGATTTTCCGCGAATGCGCGCACTTCGATGTTGCCGTTGTTGTCCACGCGCCGGAGCTCGATGTCCGAGAGCGTCACATCGGGCGCGTCATGCGTCATGTGGATCGTATCGACGAGTTGCTCCTTTCCATCGTCCGTGAAACCGTAGAGCTTGTAGTCGATCGCGTCCTTCGTGATGTCGAGCACACCGTAATTGTTGCGCCCGAGCGCTGTGACCTCGGGGAATTCGCTCAAAAGCCGCTTCCCCTCGAGGTGGCCTTGGAACTTCGCCTCGGGATCCTGTGCGCTGCCCTGACAGACATACATCGTGCGGGCACCGATCGCAGGATTCACCGAGACGGCTTGGATATAATAATGCAGGTGCCCGCCAATGACGAGATTCACGCCGCACCGTTCGGCAATCGGCACGAGATAGCGATTATTGAACACGTCCGTGTAAGGATGATGCGCGACGAGGATGCGCCAGTCCGCAGCTTTCGCCTGCGGGCTCAAAAGGTCTTGTTCGATCCAGGCGAGCGTCTCGCGCACCTGCCGCCGCGTCTTCTCATCGGGTTCCGCCGACGAATTGACGGCGTTCATCTCGAAGAGACCCCAGGGATTGCTGTCCACCATCGTGAAATGGACACGGCCGACGTCGAACGAATACGTGAACCCACCATCCGGAGAATTTGTCGTCTTCGCCTGTGGCGAAAGGAGCAGTGCTTCGTCAAAGGGTCCGTCATCATGGTTGCCCGGGATGTACCAGGCAGGGATGGATGCGAGCACCTCCGGAATCTTGTGGAACCAATTGTCCGTATACTGATCGTGCTGGAAGCCTGTGCCGAAGGAAATGTCGCCGCTGTGCAGGAGGAAATCGGGCTGCACATGCTCCACCATCTTGCCGAACCGCTCCCCATTGTAGAAAAGGTGCGAATCAGAAAGCGTGACGAGGTGCAGGTGCTCCGGGTGTTCCTTCTGCGTGCGGAATGCTGAGGTTGCAAGCGTCTCGCCCCCGCACTGGATCGCGTAGCTGTACGTCGTATCCGGCGCGAGGTGGTCGAGAATCGCCGTGTAGAGGTACTCCCCCTCCGGCTGCTCTTTGCGCGCGGGCTCCTTTTCCCGCACAGCCCTCACCTGCCTTCTCTCGCCCCCCGCCTCGAAAGAGACGGACAGGCTCTCCGCCTGCCGCATCTCCCATGCGACCGTGATGCCAGTCGCGGACGGCGAAAGCAGATAAGGGCCTAAGACAATCTGCTTGCTGCTCATGGTGAAAATCCTCTCTTGACGGCCTCTCGGCTCACTTTGTTCTTTGTTTTTTTGCGAAAATCGCTCCAAGCCCTATTGTACCGCAAATCCGATGGCCTGCGTAGGGCGATGGCCGGTTCTCTGGAAATTAAATTTTTGCAACCGGCAGGCAGCTCATGCAGCTGCGTCATCTTCTTCATGCTCCTTGTTCTTCTTCGCCCAGAGCGTCGGGACGATGAGGAGCGTCATGACGATGATCGAGCCGATCCAGAATTCGATGATGGTGTCGAAATTGTAAACGGTCTGGCCATTGACGACCAGCTTCGCAGAATCAACAAGGATGCCGTTGACGATATCCTGGAGTGCTGCGCCACCATATGCGAGCAGACCGATAACGCCCATCGCCGCGCCTGTCGCTTTGCGCGGGCAAAGATCGACGGCGAGCATGCCGCCGACGAAGCAGAGGATGACACCGAGGCCGAAGCCGAAGACCGCGATGCTGACCGCGACCCAGGTGTGGTTGCCAGCCGGCGCGAAGCAGATGCCAAGCATGCCGACGAGCATGACAATGCCAAAGACAATCGTCGTGACGGAGTGATGCGATTTGAAGATCTTATCGGAAATGAAGCCTGACGCGAACGAGCCGACGCCGCCGAGGATCGGGGAGAGCGCCATGAGGCTGCCTGCCGTCACGAGGTCAAAGCCTTTCGCTTCCTGCAGGAAAATGACGCCCCAGCTACTGATGGAATAGCGGGAAATGCCAAGGCAGATCGCTGCCGCTGCGAGGATCCAGACATACGGGTTCTTGATGACCATGAGCTGCGCTTCGCGCGTCGAGACTTCCTGCTCTTTCTTTTCCTGAACAACTTCGCCTTCGAACTCGTTCGCGCTCGGAAGGCCGTACGTTTCTGGACGGTCACGCATGAAGCGGTACATGATGAAGGCGAGCACGATGCAGGCAACGCCTGGAACAAAGAACGCGGCATGCCAGCCGAGCGCGATGATGATCATCGAAGTGCCGAGATACGTCGCGCCCTCGCCGACGTAATGCGCGATACTGAAAACGCCGTAATACGTCGCGAGCTGGCTCTTCGAGAACCATTGGGAAAGGGAAACGATGCAGGGTGCCGAGCCCATCGACTGGAAGCAGCCATTGATGATCCAGAGCAAGAGGAACACCCAATAGGCATCCGAGAGGCCGAGGATCGCGTTGACGATGGCCGCACCGAGCAAGCCCAAAGGAACGATCTTCTTGATGTTGCAGTGATCTGCGATAAATCCGTTCGCACATTTGCCGATAGCGATTGCAACGAGCATGCCTGCACCCATCGCGCCGAGCTGCGTTGCTGTGAAGCCCGACTCGAGCATCGGCTTCTTCGCGACGCCGAGCGTCATGCGCATGACGTAATACATGCCATAGCCGAGAATCATGGCTGTGACGGCTTGCACGCGCGCCGAATGATACATGGATTTGATCTTGGCTTGATCCTGGATCCGAGGCTTGTTCGGTCCAGTCAGGAACCACTTGAACATGTTACCTTCCTCCTGTTCGATAACACTGCCGCCCCCCAGCGGCACGAAAACACATACACACGAGGCGGAAAGATTCATGAAGAGGTCCGAAGAGGCTTTCCACAGCCTTCGCTTTCTTGCGTTCCCTCCGCCTGACAATGTTCATTATAGACGAAACTGCCGCGCAATTCCTCCAAAATCTGGTAACAATCAGACAAAATTCTTTACTTTTTTGTCATTTTTCGGGCAAGTTTTGATTTAGATTTGCAAGATTGTACTATAATAGAACCATCGAAATCAGATACAATATCTTGCGGCAAAGATGCCGCAGCGAATACATTCAGGAGGTCTCCCCGATGGAATCGCATCCCTATCCAGACGCACGGCAGGGCATCTTCGAGCTCCACGCCCGCCCCTGCCTCGCCTCGATCCGCCATGTCAGAGGCGGACGTGATCGCACCAGCGACAGCCCGGACTTCCGGCAGAGTCCTGCGTTCCTTGTCTTCGTCATCGACGGCCGCGGCAAGGCCGTCGTGAACGAAAAGACCTACGCACTCTCGGAAGACCAAGTGCTGCTCATCCCGGCGAAAGCGACGAAATCCTTCACGACCGACCCTGCTGCGCCGCTCGAATTCTGGCAGATCGGCATCGCGGATCTCGCGATCAAAGGGCTGCCGAAAGGCACGTTCCAGCAGCCCGGGGAAGATTCTCTGCTCTCTGCGCGCGAGACGCGCCGCATCCTTTTGAGCTACGTCCGCATCCTCTATGAATTTCAGAAG
The DNA here is from genome assembly GCA_900318215.1 of uncultured Veillonellaceae bacterium. GTDB lineage: Bacteria > Bacillota > Negativicutes > Selenomonadales > Selenomonadaceae > Selenomonas_C. The sequence goes on along the minus strand of ONJV01000094.1, from coordinate 631 downwards.
CGTTCGGATGGCGCGCACATGTGCGAAGCCATCGGCGACCTCGTCGCCTCGCTCGTCACGTTCCTGCGGCACGAGCTCGAAGAGCGCGCGAGCCATGCCCCCGAAATGCAGGACTACCACCTCGGCGTGCGCGCGAAAGAATACATCGACGCACACTTCCGCGAGGACATCAGCCTCAAAACCATCGCGAAGGCTTTGAACGTCAATGTCTACTATCTCTCGCACACCTTCAAGACCCTTGTCGGCCACTCGCCGATCCAATACATGATCCACCGCCGCATGACGGAAGCGCAGAACCTCCTGCTCACGACCGACGCGACGATCACCGAGATCGCGATCCGGTGCGGCTACAACAACACGAATTATTTCCAAGTCGCTTTCAACCGCCTTGTCGGCATGCCGCCGGGTAAATATCGGAAAACATGGAAATGAAAAAGGAGATGTTGCATTTGCAACATCTCCTTTTTTCATCGCCTTCAATACTCGAACCTTGCAAGAGACGACTGGAGCCCCTGCGCGAGCTTCGAGAGGGATTCGCTGGCGCCTGCAATCTCGCTTGCCGATGCGGATTGTTCCTCAGTCGCGGCCGAGACATTCTCCATCTCGCTCGCGACCGTGTGACCTTGCGCTT
>ONJV01000292.1 GCA_900318215.1 uncultured Veillonellaceae bacterium | reverse complement strand
AGATTTTCTTGAGCCCTTCGGTGATGTCGCCGACGGTCTGCGGCTTGAGAGTTGAATAGATTTGTTGCGCCAGTTGCTGTTCAGGGGTGAGTTCGCGTTTTGCCATTATGTTCATCCTTTGCGGTTGCGAGTGATTCTGTTAGTATGTCAGAATCGACGTTGACTTGTAAAGGCCTTTTACACAAACTATTTTACACTCCCGAAGGCGCATTGAGATCACTTGGCAAGAAGGAAGAGCCTAGATCGACCCATGTGTACTTGTCTACATGACCTTGCAGAAACTGTGAACGATTCGTCCCCTTTTCGCGAAGAATCTCGGCGCGCTCAATATAGGCTGGATGATTGATGACGATAGCACCGCCCTCACCCATGCTGTAATTTTTTGTTTCATGAAAAGAATAGCAGCCGAAGTCTCCGATTGTGCCAAGCGCACGCCCTTTGTACGTCCCCATGACGGCCTGTGCGGCATCCTCCACGACAAGCAGATGATGCCGCCGGGCAATTTCCATAATCGTATCCATCTCGCAAGCTACGCCCGCATAATGCACGGGGACAATCACTCGCGTGCGCGGCGTGATAGCCGCCTCAATCAATTGCTCGTCAATGTTCATCGTGTCTGGACGGATATCAACAAAGACAAGGCGTGCTCCACGCAGCACGAAGGCATTTGCTGTCGAAGAAAATGTAAACGACGGCAAAATGACCTCGTCCCCTGGCTGGATGTCGCAGAGCAGCGCAGCCATTTCCAATGCATCCGAGCCCGATGTCGTGAGCAGTACCTTCTTTGCACCGAAGCGATGCTCCATCCATGCACTGCATTTGTGGCAATAGCGGAAATCTCCGCGAATCTCGCCACGACGCGCCGCATCATCCATATAGGCCACGGATTGTTCAAGGCAGATGGGCCGATTGAACGTAATCAATTCTTGCTGTTTCATTTTCAAGCCTCCCCAGCCATTTTCTTGATGGTATCCCCGCACACTTGCAGAAAATTTGTCCAGCTGACCTGCTGGACAAAGGATGTTTCCATTACAATGTCCTTGTCCTGGATTGGATAAGCTGACGTCCCCGTGCGAAGAATACAATCGAGATTTTCGCGGAATTCCTCCTCTGTCACGACGAGCGTCTTCGCCAGCTTCCCACGCCGTTCGCGTTCCTCAGGATGCTCGATGAGTTCCGCAACAAGCGCAAGGAAGGAATCCTTGTCATGCCGAACGACATCCAGCTCATCCACTTGCTTCAAGAGGTCGCGCAGGGGCTCTGGAATCTCACTATACGTGAGCGGAAGGCATCCTGCTGCTGCTGCATACTGCGTCATGAGTGCACCGATGAATGGATACGTATTGAGGTAGAGGTCACAAGCCAGGAGCACCTGGTAGAGATCCTTGCGCTCCGGCGTGAGGAAGACGCGTCCGGGGTGGCGTTGCTGCAGCCAGATGAATCCATCCTTCACACCTGTCCCTGCATACCAGAACTTGACATTCGGATGCGCTTGAAGAATGTCGTCAACGAGATGGTAGTACGTCTTTTTCGCATCCTGCGTCTTGTAGATGGAACCGCCAGAAAATATGACGATATCTCCCGGCTCACGCTGGAAAGGATAGCCTTCGAATGGGATGCTCTTGTCAATGTTCGGGTAATAGCACTGCTTCAAGAGTTTTCCTGCTGGCAGCTTCCGCTCCTCCCTCGAAATCTTTGCACCAAAATCGCGGAACTCCTGGCAGATATCGAATGAATCTCGTCCGGGCCAGAATGCATGGTCGGTCAGGTTGAGTTTGATGCGCTTCGTCTTGCCAGCCATCTTGTGAAAAGCGAGAATGCCGCCGAGATCATAGGGCGACGTGTAGAGGAATGCTGCCTCAGGTGCATGCTGCGCGATGACATCGCAAAGTGCGCGGCAACGAGCCAGATGTCCCTTGCCGCGCGACTGCAACTCTGCGATCTCCCCTCCCCCCGCGCGCAAAATCTCCTCGATATGCGGAAGAGGTGCATGACCTTCCTCCACACAGTACACAAGATGATACCCGAGCTGCACGAGGGCACGGACATAGATGACCGCCAGGCCGCGCATGTCCAGCCCGAACGCATCATAAAAAAGGACGCAGCCGTGTTCCGTCTCTGCGGGAACAGCAACCTCCACATGGTCTGCCAGCGTTGCCAAACGCTCTTCGACGAAATCATCCACGAATGTCTCATTTGCAAGATACATGAGATTTACAAGGAATCCCAGACGCTCCGCCGCCGCTTCGAAATCGCCATGATGAAGCATCTGATCCTCGCAAATCGAAAATGAACATGGCAATATGACTTCGTCCCCTGGCTGGATGTCACAGAGCATCGCTGCCATTTCCCGTGCATCTGAACCCGCTGTCTGTTGCGCGCGTCTTCTCCTGTTTCTGTAAAAGGATGTACTTCCCTTTTGAGAAGAGTCCGGAACCATAGTCGCATCCAGACAGCACCGTCACATCGAAAACTTCGGCAATATCGATGCACTGGGAGCTTTCCTCTTTCCGATTCGTGATGAATGCATCGACAAACGGCAAGGTATCGAGCGCTGGAATCTTTGCGGCGACGCGATGCCCGACGCTCGGTTTCGACGCATCCATCTCCGCCATCCGCTGGCGGAACACTTGAGCTGCCGGATGCGTCTGGAGTGCTGCAGGGAGTTCCAGCAGCAGGAGATTGTGCTCATCCGGCGATACCTCTGAAAGATAGGCATCGAGCACCTTATCCCAGAGCGGCACCTCGGCATCAAAGTCCAATACGAATTCAAAAACCCTGCCGCCTCCCGCCTGCACCTTGCGAATAATCTCAGATGCTGCATCCTTCACGGGAAGCAGCGGTACATCGTAACGCTGCACAAATGTAGCAGGATTCTTCAATTCTTGGCGGCGTGCCAAGACGGTCTCGTGGTCCCAGTTCCACCACTGGATGCGCTCGAGTTTCTCGATAATCTCTTTTGAAAAACGATACTTCACAACGCGAGCAGGATTCCCTACGACAACGGCATACGGCGGCACATTTTTTGAAACGACCGCGCCTGCTCCGATGACTGCACCATTCCCGATGCGGACGCCGCCCAATACGATGACATGTTCGCCAATCCAGACATCGTTGCCGATGATGACCTGATAGTGATTACTCGAATAGGCATGGCAGTTTTCATCGTCTCGGTGCGTCACGAAAATATTTTCGAAATCATCAAAGGGATAGGAGGAAACCTCGCGGAAATGATGATTGAGCCCGACGACAAACGTGACATCATGCGAAATCGAGCAATAGCGTCCCATCAAAAGATGTGCGCGTTCGCTCCCAGCATCAAAATGCCCTTTCACAAGATACGAACGCGCCCCGATGGTCGCAAATGAGATTTTTCGTTCCTTCCAATCATAATTCAAATGACAGACCTCTGCATTTGGTACTGCATTCGAAAACGTGATATCCATGCCAATAAAACCTTCCTTGCTTGCAACTTTTTTCCTATGGAAGCCTGTGGATAGCTCATATCTATCTTACCAAAAAAGTCCCCCCCGTAAAGACAAATGCATTTTCAGAATCTCAAACCCCAATAAAATCGAGGGTTTGAGATTCTCTTTTTTTGCCATCCCCCCTACCGCTGTCCGCGATGCAGGGACGATTTT
>ONJV01000144.1 GCA_900318215.1 uncultured Veillonellaceae bacterium | reverse complement strand
GCAACGCCGATTCCGGGCAACGAAAAGCTTGTCGTCAAGACCATCGACAATCTGCTGAAGCTCGGAGCAAACGTCATCTATGGCCGCAACAAGGGCATCCACGTCTCGGGCCATGCGAGCCAGGAAGAGCTCAAGCTCATGCACAACCTCGTGCGTCCGAAGTTCTTCATCCCCGTGCATGGCGAGTACCATCATCTCGTGCAGCATGCGAAAATCGCGCGCGAGCTCGGCATGCCGAAAGACCACATCTTCATCGCTGAGAATGGCAGCGTGCTCGAGTTCACGAAGGACAAGGGCGCGATTGTCGGCAAGGTGCAGGCAGGCATGGTCATGGTCGACGGCCTCGGCGTCGGCGACGTCGGCAACATCGTGCTGCGTGACCGCCGCCAGCTCTCGCAGGACGGCATCCTCATCGTCGTCGTGACGATGGATCGCAAGACCTGCCGCGTCGTCTCGGGCCCGGATATCGTCTCGCGCGGCTTCGTCTACGTGCGCGAATCGGAAGCGCTCATGGACGAGGCGAAAGCCCGCGTCGAGCAGGCACTCGAGAAATGCCAGGACGAGAAAATCACGGAATGGTCGACCATCAAATCGAACGTCCGCGACGCTCTCGGCCGCTACCTCTTCGACAAGACGCGCCGCCGCCCGATGATCTTGCCAATCATCATGGAACTCTGAGGAACTTTCCGTAAAAAATATGAAGCCCGTTGTCAATTCCGTTGACGATGGGCTTTTTCGATGGATATAATAGAGAAAATCATCGTCGTGAGGAAGGAGCTTGTCATCTTGCAGAAGAAATTTTGCGTCGTGCCGAAGAAGCGCCGGATGTTGCAGGAGCTCGTTCAGGGGATGGAGCTTGCAGAGGAAGAAGCGCAGCTCCTTGATGCCTGCACGATTCTGCATGTCGAGATTGATCCGGCGGCGAATGGCTGGGAGATTGTCTTGCAGACGCCGGAGCTTCTTTCGGATGCGCTTCTTTCGCGTGTCTCCGCGCAGATTCAGCAGAAGTGCGGCCTGTCTTCTGTTGAGTTCTACCAGCAGGTCATTGACATGATGCGCGGCATCTCGAAAGCGTGGGATGAGCTCGCTTATCGTACGGCGGACGGCGATCCGTCTGTGCAGGCCGTGTTCGAGCGCATGAAATACCGTGCGGTCGGCGACAAGCTCGTGCTCGAAGTCGCTGGCATCTGCTCGGGTGCCATCATGCGCAACCACAAGGTCGCAAGCAAGCTCGCGAAGAACATCAAGGGGCTCCTGGGTTTTTACTGCGATGTGGACTGGGAGTCTGTCGATGCAGAGGACGACGCGGATGACGAAGAAGCATCGTCGGCAGCGGATGCGCTCAATACGCCGGAGTATCTTGCTGCGCGGAGGTCTGTCCTCCAGCAGGAGAACGCCGCAGCCCGTGAGAAGGCGCTCGGCAAGGCAGAGGCCGTGCACAAGGCGAAGGCGGCAGCTGCGCCCTCTCTTCCATCTGTGCCGATGCCGTCCGATGCGGATGTGCCGGGAGCTGCGCCTGCTGCTGCGCCAGCGCCGCGGAGCGAGCGCCCCGACCTCAGTGCGCCTGTCGTCATCGAGGGCATGGGCAGCCTGATTTTCGGCCGCGGCGTCGCGGGCGAGCGAAAACTCATCGACGAGCTCGAAGGCGAGGAAAAGAACGTCATCCTCGAAGGCTGGATTGGCGAAGGCGCGATTTCGGGCGTGCGCACGAACGAATTCAAGACGGGTACGAAGATGCTTTCGTTTGCGCTTTCGGACGAATCAAACGGCATCATCTGCAAGAAGTTCTTCAAGAAGGGACGCGGCAAGAACGCGCAGCCCGACGAGTTTGAGAAGGCGGTCGCGGGCATCAAGGACGGCATGCGCGTGCGCGTGCGCGGCTCGATTCGTTTCGACACGTATCTCAATGAGTACGTGCTCTTCATGGACAGCCTCGCGAAAAAAGAGAAGAAGCAGCGCGAGGATACGGCGGATGTCAAGCGTGTCGAGCTCCATGCGCATACGACGATGAGCGCGATGGATGCTGTCGATTCTGTGGCCGACCTCATCCAGACGGCCGACCGCTGGGGCTGGCCTGCCGTCGCCATCACGGATCATGGCGTCGTGCAGGCATTCCCGGATGCGATGAAAGCACTCGGCAAATGCAAGAACAATATCAAGGTCATCTATGGCATGGAAGGCTATCTCGTTGGCGAGGACTATGAGCAGAAGCGCGCGAACCACATCATCCTGCTCGCGAAGACGCCGAACGGCCTCAGGAATCTCTACCAGCTCGTTTCGTTCGCACATCTGCGTTTCTTCCACCGTCAGCCGCGCCTGCCGCGCGAAATCATCGAGGAGTTCCGCGAGGGCCTGCTGATTGGTTCGGCCTGCGAGGCAGGCGAGCTCATCCGCGCCATCGAGGAGCATCAGACGGACGAGCAGCTCGAAAAGATTGCGTCGTTCTATGACTATCTCGAAATCCAGCCGATTCACAACAATGACTTCCTGAAACGCAGCGACAATTTCCCGGACATCCAGACGGACGACGACCTGCGCGCCATTAATCTCAAGGTCGCCGAGCTCGCAAAGAAGCTCGGAAAACCGCTTGTCGCGACCTGCGACGTCCATTTCCTCAATCCCGAGGACAGCATCTATCGCGCTATCCTCATGAAGGGCAAGGGCTTTGATGATGCTGAGCTCCAGCCGCCGCTCTATCTGCGCACGACGGAGGAGATGCTCGCGGAGTTCGACTATCTCGGGCCGGAACTCGCCTATGAGGCCGTCGTGACGAACCCGCGCAAAATCGCGGACAGCATCGAGCGCTTCATGCCGCTCCCTGGCGAGGAAGTCCTGTATTCGCCGAAGATTCCGTTCGCGGATGAAGAAATCCGCACGATGTCCTACCGCCGCGCGAAGTATATGTATGGCGAGAACTTGCCGAAAATCGTCGAAGACCGCCTGGAACAGGAGCTCAAGCCCATCATTGGGCATGGCTTCTCCGTGCTGTACTTGATTGCCCAGCGCCTTGTCAAGAAGTCGAATGACGACGGCTATCTCGTCGGTTCGCGTGGTTCCGTCGGCTCGTCGTTCATCGCGACGATGACGGGCATCACGGAGGTCAATCCGCTGCCGCCGCATTGGCGCTGCCCGCACTGCCAGTACAGCAAGTTCGTCACGGACGGTTCCTATGGCTGCGGCTACGACTTGCCGGACAAGGTCTGCCCGGTCTGCGGCACGCCGCTCATCAAGGACGGCCACGACATCCCGTTCGCCGTTTTCCTCGGTTTCGATGGCGACAAAGTGCCGGACATCGACCTGAATTTCTCGGGTACGTATCAGCCGACGGCACACAAGTACACGGAAATCCTCTTCGGCAAGGACAATGTCTATCGTGCGGGCTCGATTCAGACCGTCGCCGACAAGACGGCGTTCGGCTATGTCAAGAAGTTCTTTGAGGAAAAAGGCGTGCGAAAGCACGGCTCGTACATCGACCGCCTCGCGCATGGCTGCATGGGCGTCAAATCGACGACGGGCCAGCATCCGGCCGGCATCATGGTCGTGCCGCGCGACATGGACGTGCATTTCTTCACGCCGCTCCAGCATCCGGCGAACGACGTGAACTGCGGCACGATTACGACGCATTTCGACTATCATTCCATCAGCGGCCGTATCGTCAAGCTCGACATCCTCGGCCATGATGATCCGACCGTCATCAAAATGCTCGAAGACCTCACGCATCGCGATCCGAAGACGATTCCGTTCGATGACAAGGCGACGATGTCGATTTTCAATTCGACCGTGGCGCTCGGCCTGACGCCCGAGGAGCTCGGCGCGACGAGCGGCACGTTCGGCATCCCGGAATTCCGCACGCCGTTCACGCGCCAGATGATTGACGATACGCATCCCGACGTCTTTTCCGACCTCGTGCGCATCTCGGGTTTCTCGCATGGCACGGACGTCTGGCTCGGCAACGCGCAGGACCTGATTCGCGGCGGCCAGTGCACGATCAAGAACGCGATTTCGGCGCGCGACGACATCATGATGTACCTGATCCATCAGGGCATCGACCCGCTGCTGTCGTTCAAGACGATGGAGAAAGTCCGCAAGGGCAGGGGCGTCGCGCCTGACGTCGTCGAGAAGCTCCGCAAGGGCGGCATCCCCGAGTGGTTCATCGAGTCGTGCCAGAAAATCAAATACCTGTTCCCGCGCGCGCATGCGACGGCCTATGTCATGATGGCGTTCCGTATCGCGTTCTGCAAGGTGCATTATCCGCTCGCGTATTATGCGGCGTATTTTTCGATTCGCGCTGCCGAATTCGATGCGAACGTCATCGCGCGCGGCAAGGACTATGTCGGGAAGTGCATCGCCGACCTCGACCGCACGGCAAAAGAGAAAGGCAAGCTCGACGCGAAGCAGAACGCGACGCTCATCGTCCTGCAGCTCGCCTGGGAAATGTACCTGCGCGGCTACAGCTGCGAGCACGTCGATCTCTACGAGAGCGATGCCGAGAAATTCATCATCCACGAGAAATCCCTGCTGCCGCCGATTGCCTCGCTCGCGGGCATGGGCCAGAAAGCGGCGGAGGCGATTGCCGAGGCGCGGCAGGACGGCGAGTTCACGTCCATTGAAAACCTGCGCCTGCGCACGGGCATCTCGAAGACGAACATCGAAATCCTGCGCGACCACGGCTGCCTCGACGGCATGAGCGAGAGCGACCAGATGGTGCTGTTCAGCTGACGCGGATTTGATGGAAATTTGTTGACATCGAGAGAACAAAGGAATAAGATGGTACGTAATCACGTAATTCGCGGTTGAAAGCATGTTCCAAAGATTTGAAGAGAGGTTCTTCCCATGAAACGTACCCAGAAACTCGCCATCCTCGGCCTCGGCCATGTCGGTTCCGCTGTGCTCACGCAGGCCGTCGCGCTGCACCTCGCACCGGAAATCGTCTGCATCGATATTCGGGAGAAAGTCGCGCACGGCGAGGCACTCGATATGATGCACGCGCTCTCGACTGACCTCTATCCGGGCATGAACGTTCATTCTGGCAGCTGGGAAGACCTCAAGGACACGGATGTCATCATCTGCGCGGCAGGCCCGAGCATCATGCCGGGCGTGAGCCATGAGCGCCTGTCGCTCGCGCGTGAGAACACGAAGGTCATGCGCGAGATCATGACGGAGGTCGTCAAGTACACGACGGATGCCATCTTCATCATGATTACGAATCCGCTCGATGTCACGACGTATGTCGCGGCGACGGAATTCGGCTACCCGAAAGGCCATCTGTTCGGCACGGGCACGACGCTCGAAACGATGCGCTTCAAATACATCATCGGCAAGCACTACCATGTCAATCCGGCCAGCGTGCAGGGATACATGCTCGGCGAGCATGGCAACAGCGCATTCCCGGCATGGAGCGTGCTGACGATCGGCGGCATCCCCATCGACCAGCTCGACGAATTCTATGAGCACGAAGGCCCGCTCGATTTCTCGGCTGTCGCTGACGAAGTCGTGCAGACGGCCTATGACGTGCTCGAGTCGAAGGGCTGGACGAACACGGGCATCGCCGTCGGCGCCTGCCGCCTCGCGCGTGCCGTGCTGAACGACGAGCATCTCGTGACGCCAGTCTCGATGCCGTTCTCGGGCGAGTACGGCCTCACGGATGTCGCGCTGTCGCTGCCGAGCGTCATCGGCAAGAACGGCGTCGAGCGCCGCCTGCCGCTCCACATCTCGCCGAACGAGATCGGGCTCCTGAAAAAGAGCGCGGTGAGCGTGCAGGAAGTGTTGCGCGCGAATGGCATCATCAAGTAAGAGCAGGAAATTTCAAGAACAGACCACGAATCAGAAAAGAGGGGGTCAGCACCGAATGGATGCTGATTCCCTCTTTAGATTGCAGACGTACGTATTTTTCTATCAAAACAAAAAAGCGTTCCTTCCTGCTTCGATGGCATTTTCATAAGCCTTGCTCTCGATTTATGACAATTTAGGCTCAATCATAAAACCTGTGGGATAAATAATTCTGCCACATAATTCATGTTGTCAAAAAAGAAGACATCCACTAAGATGTGGAAATGCATCTAGCAAA
>ONJV01000138.1 GCA_900318215.1 uncultured Veillonellaceae bacterium | reverse complement strand
TCTCACCGTCGCGGATGCGGATCATCGGGTCGACGCGCGTATCCCAGCTGTTGAAATCACCGACGACGCTGACGGACTTCGCATGCGGCGCCCAGACGGCAAACCGAACCCCTTTTTTGCCATCCTGCTCGACGAAGTGTGCACCGAGCATCTCATACGCATGATAGTTCGTTCCCTGGTGGAACAGATACAAATCGAATTCACTCAAATCCGACGTTTTCATGAGAACCCCCCTCAAAGTTCTGCTTTCCCCTGATGGTAACTTCTTCTTCCTATCAATCCATTTTCTGTTGTGTGCTGGATCACCCAATCATGACCGGCTTGACCTGCCAGATCTCCTTCGCGTACTCGTCAATCGTGCGATCCGAAGAGAAGATGCCGGAGTTCGCAATATTGACAGCACAGCTGCGGAGCCAGTGGAAGTGGTCTTTGTAGCGGCGATAGATTTCCCGATGTGCCTCAGCATAAGCATTGAAATCCTTCAGGATGAAGAACTCGTCGTTCTGATGCACGAGGTAGTCAAAGAGCGAATGGAAATCGCCATACGTGCCGTCGGTCAGCTGGTTGACGACTGCGCGGACGTCTTCATTGTTGTTGTACTCGTCCCAGGCCGAATAGCCGCCATTTGCATAGTAGTCGAGGACTTCTTCTGCTTTGAGGCCAAAGATAACGATGTGCTCGTCGCTGCCGACCGCGTCACGCATCTCGACGTTCGCGCCGTCGAGCGTGCCGATCGTGATGGCGCCGTTCATCATGAACTTCATGTTGCCCGTGCCGGAAGCCTCTTTCGACGCCGTCGAAATCTGCTCGGAGACATCGGCCGCCGGATAGACGATTTCGCCGATGGACACGCCGAAGTTCTCGATATAGACGACCTTGAGCATCTTGTTCGTCTCAGGGTCATTGTTGACTTTCTCGGCCACCGCATTGATGAGGCGGATGGTCTCTTTCGCGATGTAGTAGCCCGGTGCTGCCTTGCCGCCGAAGAAGTACGTCGTCGGCTCCATCATAAAGTCCTTGTCATGCGCCTTCAGGTGGTTGTACTGGTACATGATGTGCAGGATGTTCATGAGCTGGCGCTTGTACGAATGGATGCGCTTGACCTGGATGTCGAAAATCGTATCCGGATCGACCTCGATGCCGTTGTGCTTCTTGACGTACTCTGCGAGTGCCGTCTTGCGGATTTTCTTGACCCGCTCGAGCTCGGCAAGGACAGGCTTGTCATTGATGAAGTCATTGAAGAGGTCGAGCTGCTCCGGATGACGGTGCCAGCGGCGGCTGCCCATCGTCTTGTCGAGGAGCTCCATGAGCTCCGGATTCGCACCCATGAGCCAGCGGCGATGCGTGATGCCGTTCGTCTTGTTGTTGAAGAGGCGCGGATTGTATTCATAGAACGGGCGCAGCGTCGTCGATTTCAGGATGCCCGTATGGATTTTCGCGACGCCGTTGACGCTGTGGCTGCCGACGATGGCGAGACGCGCCATGTGCACCATGCCGTCCTGGATGATGGAGAGCTCGCGCACGCGGCCCTCGTCGCCCGGATAGCGGTCGCGCACTTCTTCGACCCAGCGGCGGTTGATTTCATCGATGATCATGTAGACGCGCGGCAGCAGCGGCTGGAACATATCAATCGGCCACTTCTCGAGCGCTTCCGGCATGATTGTGTGGTTCGTGTACGCCATCGTGTTCTTCGTGATGGCCCAGGCTTCGTTCCATTCGAAGCCTTCCTCATCGACGAGGATGCGCATGAGCTCTGCCACACAGAGAGCCGGATGCGTATCATTGATATGGATGGCAATCTTCTTGGAGAAATCGTGGAGGTTCATACCCGTCTTCTTGTAGTGGCGGACGATGCTCTGGACACCGGCCGAGACGAGGAAGTACTCCTGAATCAGACGCATGCGGCGGCCGTCGTACGTGCTGTCATCCGGATACAGGAACTCCGTGATGCTCTCGACGAACTGGCGGTACTCGTTCTTGCGGCGCATCTCCTCCTGCGAAAGGCGGCCGTAGTCCGAGAAGTCGCGGTTGACCTCGGCGTTCCAGAGGCGCAGCGTGTTGACCGTGTTGTTGTGATAGCCGACGATCGGCACATCATACGGCACGGCCATGACCGTCATCGGATTCTCATAGACAAGCTTGAGGCTGCCGTCTTCCATTTTCTTCATGTAGGCGTTGCCGTTGAACTTGACGTCGATGGCCTTGTCCGGCTTGCGATACTCCCAGGCAAAGCCATTCTTGAGCCAGTTGTCCGGAATCTCGACCTGGTTACCGTCGACAATCTTCTGCTCGAACAGGCCGTACTGGTAGCGGATGCTGCAGCCGTGGCCCGGCAGGCGATGCGCTGCCATCGAGTCGATGAAGCAGGCAGCGAGACGGCCGAGGCCGCCGTTGCCGAGGCCGGCGTCTGGCTCTTCCTCATACGTATCAGAAAGGTTGATGCCGAGGCCGTCGAGGACGTCCTCCACGGCATCCTCGATGCCGAGGTTGATGAGGTTCGACTTCAGCAGGCGTCCGAGCAAGAACTCGATGGAGAAGTAATAAATCTGCTTTTCCTGGCGCTGCATGTAGGCACTGTTCGTCTTGATCCAGTTCTCCGTGATGAACTGCTTCGCCGTCGCAGCGACCGTCTGGTAGACCTCGTTCTTCGTGAGCTCATGAATCTCACGGCCCCACATGACATGGGCGGTGTTGACGAAACGCAGGCGCAACGATTCCTTCAGCGCCTCATATTCCCGGTCTCTTTTGATATCCTTTTTCTCCCTTGCCAAATGTAACACTCCCCACTTGAACAATAGCTGAAACACGGAAGGCCGCCCGGAACCCGATTCCAAGCGGCCCTCGTACTCAGATTACCACATTTTTGGCAACAATCAATGGATAATTTGGTGCGCCCTTGAGCCACTTATCCTTGGAGATCGTCACATTTTTGTCGCAGATGACATTCTCGACGAGAGAACCGTCCTCGATATCGCTCTTCTGCATGATGATCGAGTTCTTGATCTTGACGTCCTTGCCAACTGTGACCCCGCGGAACAGGATGCTGTTCTCGACCTGGCCGCGGATGACGCAGCCATTGGCAATCAGGCTGTTCTTGACATCCGCCGTCTCTTTGTACTGCACGGGGACAGCGTCCTTCACCTTCGTGTAGATGCTGTTCTCGCCCATGAAGAGCTCCTGCCAGACCTCCGGCTGCAGGATGTCCATGTTCGCCTTGTAATAAGCGGCCGTCGAATCGATGTGCGCAACATAGCCGTCATGCTCGTACGCGTAGATCGTGTACTCGTTCGCACGGCGGATGATGCCGTCCATCAGGAGGTCCTGTCCGCCATGCTCGTACGTGTAGCGCACGAGCTCGACGAAGACTTTCTTCTCCATCAGGTAGATGCTCATCGAGACCTTCGAGCCGTCGTAGATGGCCGGCTTCTCCGAGAGGTCCTCGACAAGGCCGTTGTCCGCCGTCTCGAGCACGACGTTCTTGCCGACAGACTCCTCGTCTGCCGTATGGTAGACCATCGTGATGTCGGCGCCCGTGTTCTGGTGGAACATCAGAATCGGGTTGAAATCCATGTTGTAAACGAAGCTGCCGCGTGCGAGGAGCACGTACTTCTGCGAGCTGTGCTCGATGAAATCGAGGTTGTGATAGAAGTTCTTGAGGTCGCCCTTGCGGAGGTCTTCCTCATCCTTCGAGTACGGCAGGTAGAACAGGCCGTCGTGGCGACGCGCGAGATCCCAGTCCTTGCCGGAACGCAGATGGTCGAGCACGGAACGCGGCTCATCCGGCAGCATGATGCCGACATTCTGGATGCCGGAATTCACCATGCTTGAAAGCGCGAAGTCAATGAGGCGGTAGCGCCCCGCGAACGGGATCGACTCGACGGCGCGCTTCTCCGCGAGCTCGCGGATGAGGCTCTTCTTTTCCTGAAGGTCGACGATACCCATGACAGTTTTCAATGTATTCACCCCGTTTGAATATCAAGATTCCATATCGGATGAAAGGCAGGTCAGCCCGCCTGCTTGGAGCCGGCTGCCGGCAGGACGTTCTCGCCCTCGGCAACGACCGTGATGGCGCCCTTCGCGCCCTCGACGCGGGCTTCCGGCGCGATGTCGCAGTTCTGCGCGACAATCGCATAATCGACGACAGCGCCCTCACCGATGACCGTCGACGGCATGATGACGGAATTCGTGACCTTTGCGCCCTTGCCGATGCGCACGCCCGGGAAGATGACGGAGTTCTCGACTTCGCCGAGCACCATCGAGCCTTCCGAGACCATCGAATTCTTGATTTTTGCGTCCGGGCCGACGTAATGCGGCGGCATGGACGGGTTCGACGAATAAATCTTCCAGTCGCCATTCAGCTCGAACGGCGGCTCGTCCTGCAGGAGGTCCATATTGGCCTGCCAGAGGCTCTCAATCGTGCCGACATCCTTCCAATAACCTTCGAATGCGTAAGAGAACAGGCGTGCCTTGTCCGCGAGCATCTTCGGGATGATGTTCTTGCCGAAGTCATGGCTCGACGTCTCATCCTTCGCATCGTCTTCGAGGTACTTCTTGAGGAAGCTCTTGTTGAAGACGTAGATGCCCATCGAAGCGAGGTTGGATTTCGGTTTCGCCGGCTTCTCCTCGAATTCTTCGATGCGGCCCGTCTTGTCCGTATTCATGATGCCGAAGCGAGGAGCTTCTTCCCAAGGCACCTGGATGACGCCGATGGTCGCATCCGCTTTGTTCTTCTTGTGCGCTTCGAGCATCCACGAATAATCCATCGTGTAGATGTGGTCGCCCGAAAGAATCAGCACATACTCAGGATCTGCGAGGTCAATGAAGTTCAAGTTCTGATAGATGGCATCCGCCGTGCCGCGATACCAATCAGCGCCCTTCTCGCGTGCATACGGAGGCAGGATGAAGACGCCGCCGTCCTTCGTGTCGAGATCCCACGAGCTGCCCGATGCGAGGTAGTTGTGGAGCTCGAGCGGACGATACTGCGTCAGCACACCGACCTTCTCGATGCCGGAATTCGCGCAATTGCTGAGCGGAAAATCGATGATGCGGTATTTGCCGCCGAACGGCACCGCCGGTTTCGCGATGTTCTTCGTGAGAGCACCGAGACGGCTTCCCTGGCCGCCCGCCAAGATCATGGCCAAGCATTCTGTCTTTCTCATAAGTATAACCCCCCTGGATGTCTGGCGAGCCGGAAGGCCCCTATTCCTCCCGCGCTCCCTGTCCCAAAAGACAACCAACGCTATAACATATTTCGTTCGCAAAAGGAAAAGAAAAATATCTCATTTGATTTTTCTGTCAATTTCGCCATTCATCGCGGCAGTTGCACGCCTGCCGCTCCGGATGGCCTGACCTTTTGTTGACCTCTTGCAATCCTTATACTGAAAAGATTCTACATTCGGAAACAAAGTCCTTCTTCTATTTCAATTTTTTCTTCTTTTTCCCATCTTTTTTGAAAATGTAGTACAATAGAAGAAAAACGCACATCCCATCGAAAACCATCCCAGAAGAAAGGAGCTTTTTTATGGAATTGAAAGCCTTCAAACGAAGGGCGCGCCGCTTCGCTGCCGCTGCCTGCGCCCTGCTGCTCCCCGCCGCTGTCCTCTTCACCGCGCCGCAGATGGCTGCCGCCGATCCCGTGAAGCCCGTCGTCACAGCCGACGCGAAAACGTATGACGAAAACACGGGCTGCTACCACCTCCAGGGCAACGTCACCGTCACGTCAGGCGATCGCGTGGCACGCATGGACGACGCGCAGGTCAGCGCAACGAATCTCGAAATCTGGGGACAGGGCAACGTCTCGCTCCAGAAGGGCGACGAGCTCGTCTTCACGGCCGACGCCGTCTACCTCGAAGGCTTCGCGCCATCCGCCACGCTCTTCGGCCGCGTCAACCTCGAACGCCCGGGCCTCGTCATCCGCGCTGAAAGCGTGACCTGCGACTGGAAATCCGGCACGGCGACATTCCACGGCCACGTCATCTGCATCGAAAACGGCCGCGAACAAGTCGCCGGAACGCTCGTGTATGATATGGAAAGCGGGCAGGTGCTCAAGAACAGCTGAAAAAATGGCTTCCGCAAGTGCGTAATTCGCACCCGCGGAAGCCATTTTCTATCGAATTGACATGACCTACAGGGGACTCCCCCCGCCCTTTGGGCCCGTCCCCCCTCTAGAGGGGGGCTAGCTCAAAAGACAATCTTCGTGAAATCGGCGACGCAATTGACGGTTTCGTCGATGGATTTCAGCAGGCCGAGGCGGTTGTTCTTGACC
>ONJV01000141.1 GCA_900318215.1 uncultured Veillonellaceae bacterium | reverse complement strand
CCTCATGGCGGAAGCCCGGCAGGAATGTGTCGAACTCCGCGAAGACGCCGCACGCCTCGGCCATGAAGAAGGCATGCGCCGCGGCGAGGAAGAAGGCCGCGACGAAGCGAAGAAGGCGATGAAAGACGCCATCCAGAACGCCAACAAGCAGGCGGAAAAGACGCTGAAGGACGCAAAGGATGCGACGAGCGACTACCTCTCGTCGAGAAAATCCTGCCACAGCACTTCATCGACGTGCCGCAGGTCATCCTGCCGCTTGTGCAGAAGTCTCTCGAAAAGGTCAAGGACCAGAAGGAAATCAACATCCATGTAGCTCCCGATGTCTATGACCTCGTGCTCCTCGCGCGCGATGAATTCCGCAGCCGCCTGACGGGCACGGGCGCCGAGCTCACGATTACGTCCGACGAGAGCCTCGTGCCCGGCGACTGCGTCATCGAGACGCCGAATGGCGGCGTCGATGCGCGGTTCCAGACCCAGATTGAGCTCATCCGCCAAGCCATCGAGGAAGTGAAAGCCTGATGCAGGTCGATATCAAAAAATTCACGGATGCCGTCAAAGGTTCCGTGTCCATCAAGCTCACGGGCAAGGTCACGCAGGTCGTCGGCCTCGTCATCGAGTCGCAGGGCCCGACGGTCAGCGTCGGCGAGCTCTGCTACGTGAGCTCGCATTTCCCCAACGTCCCGCCCGTACCGGCCGAAGTGGTCGGTTTCCGGGAGGGATTTGTCATGCTCATGCCCGTCGGCGAGATGCAGGGCATCGGGCCGGGCTGCGAGGTCGTCTCGGCACAGAAGACGCTGAAAGTCAAAGTCGGGCCGGAACTCCTCGGCCGTGTGCTCGACGGTCTCGGCAATCCGATGGACGACAAGGGGCCGATTCTCACGAAGAAGGAATACCCCTTGCAAGCACCGCCGCCCGCGCCGCTCAAGCGCCCGCGCATCCATGAGCACCTCTACGTCGGCGTGCGCGCCATCGACGGCCTCATCACGATGGGCGACGGGCAGCGCATCGGCATCATGGCAGGCTCGGGCGTCGGCAAATCGACGCTGCTCTCCATGATTGCCCGCAACACGGAAGCTGACATCAGCGTCATCGCGCTCGTCGGCGAGCGTGGCCGCGAGGTGCGCGACTTCATCGAGCGCGACCTCGGCGAGGAAGGGCTCAAGCGCTCCGTCGTCGTCGTCGCGACATCAGATCAGCCTGCGCTCGTGCGTATCAAGGGCGCCATGACGGCCACGGCCATCGCCGAGTATTTCCGCGACCAGGGCCACAAGGTCATCCTCATGATGGATTCCGTCACGCGCTTCGCGATGGCGCAGCGCGAGGTCGGCCTGACGGTCGGCGAGCCACCGGCGACGCGCGGTTACACGCCGTCCGTCTTCGCCATGCTGCCGCGCCTCCTCGAGCGAGCGGGCACGAGCGACAAAGGCTCCATCACGGGCATCTACACCGTGCTCGTCGATGGCGACGATATGAACGAGCCGATTGCCGATGCCGTGCGCTCGATTCTCGACGGCCATATCGTGCTCTCGCGCAGTATCGCCGCGCAGAACCATTTCCCGGCCATCGACATCATGACGAGCGTCAGCCGTGTCATGAACGAGGTCGTGTCGAAAGAGCACCTGACAGCGGCGCAGCGCATGCGCCAGCTCATGGCCGTCTACCGCGACGCCGAAGACCTCATCCACATCGGTGCCTATGTCAAGGGCTCGAGTGCGAAGATTGACGAATCCATCGCGAAAATCGACGCCATCAACGATTTCCTCTGCCAGGGTATCTTCGAAGTCGACGGCTATGAGGAAACGGAGCAGAAGCTCGAAGCCATCACGGGACAGCCGCCAGCGGCCCCTGCGCCGCCGCCGCCACCAGCGGGTGATGAAAAATGAAGAAATTCAAGTTCCAGCTCGAAACGCTCCTGCGCGTCACGCGCAGCAAGAAAGAAGATGCCGAAGTCGCGTTCGCGAACGCCTCGCGCGAGCTTGAGGACAAGCGCGCCCACATGCAGATGCTTTTGACAGAGATGCAGCAGGGACAGCGCGAGTTCGAGGCCATCACGCAGGAGGGCAAGCGCGTGACGGTGGGGAGGCTCATGGATTTCAACAGCTTCTTCCAGTGGAAGCGCGAGCAGATCGAGATGCAGCAGCAGCTCATCCTGCAGGCGAAAGCCGAGCGGCAGAAGCGGCTCAAGGAGCTCATGGAAGTCATGAGCTACCTCAAGAGCATCGAGCAGCTCCGGGAAAAGCGGCTGCAGGAATACAAAGACGCAGCCCTTCATGAAGAGCAGAAGATGCTCGACGAGATTGGCTTGCAGCTCTATATGAGGAATGGGAAGGTAAGGGATGCAGTATGATTGATATGGGAGACATCACGCGCGTCCAGCAGCGCATCGCGCAGCTGCAGAAGTCCTTCATGGGACTCCAGCAGGTGCCGGGCGCCGTAGGATTCGACGCACAGCTGCAGCAGGCCATCGCGGCGCAGAAAGCCGCCGAGGCCGCCAAGGGACAGGCAAACGGAGCAAACACCGTGCAGTCCGCAGCAAAGACGAACGCGGCGCAGCCTTCGGCAAATGCGACGCTCCCTGTGAACGTCGGCACGGGACTCAAGGCTGTTTCCGACCTGCCGGCCGCCGACGGCGACCTCGCGACGATGGTGCAGGAGGCCGCGCGCGACCAGAACGTCGATGCGCGCCTCGTCAATGCCGTCGCGCAGGCGGAGTCCGGCGGCGACCAGTCGGCCGTCTCGCCGGTCGGCGCCATCGGCGTCATGCAGCTCATGCCGGACACGGCAGCGGGGCTCGGCGTCAATCCCTATGACAAGAAGCAGAACATCGAGGGCGGCGCGAAATACTTGCGCGAGATGCTCGACACGTTCGGCGGCGACGTGAAGAAGGCCGTTGCGGCCTACAACGCAGGCCCGGCGGCTGTCAAAGCCTATGGCGGCGTGCCGCCGTATCCTGAGACGCAGGCGTATGTCGACCGCGTGCTCGACCTGTACCGTTGAGGAATCTGACATCTGACGGAGGTGAACGAAAACATGGCCAAAGCCAATGAGGAAGAAGAGTACGATGACGAATATGATGACGAGGAATATGACGATGAAGAACCGCCGAAAAAGCATCGGTTCCTGAAATTCCTCCTGATTCTCCTGCTGCTCATCGTGCTCGTCGTCGGCGGCTTCGCGCTCGGCATCTACCTGCGCATCTTCGATACGCAGACGGCCAACGAGAAGCTCGGCCTCTACAATCTGCCCATCATCGGCCAGTATTTCGTCAAGCCTGCGCCGACGGAAGAAGATATGCAGAACACGCCGGCCGAGGACGTCAAGCCCGACCCGGAAGCTGACAAGAAGGATCAGAAGGACTCGAAGAAAGTCCAGCTCTCGAAGAAGGAAATCGAGAAGCAGATGAAGGACCGCGAGGCGGCCGAGCGAAAGCGCGTCTCGAAGCTCGCGCGTCTCTACAACGAGATGAAGCCAGCTGATTCTGCTGCCGCGATGGACCAGCTCGACGATGACACCTGCATCGCCATCCTCCAGCGCATGGACGAAGGCCAGGCGGCCAAGATTCTCGCTGAATTCGATGCATCGAAGACGGCCCGTCTCACGAAGATTATGTACGAGGGCAAGCAGAAGACGCTGACGAGTCCGAGCGACATCCAGAAGATGATCGAGCAGGGGCAGGATGCCGGACAGGCCGACGGCCAGAACGGCACGCAGACGGCGCAAAATCAATGAAATTTTCATTTAAGAAAATCCGAAAATCGTCGATATATCTCATAGAAAGGAGGTGACAGCATGAACAATGTACAGATTATGAGCACGAGTCCGCAGGCAGGTACATCGAAGGTCAGCGTGAAGAGCACGTCCGTTTCGAAGACGGCGAAATCCTCCGGTTTTGACGATGTCCTGCAGAGGAGCCAGGCACAGGATGCAAAAGCGTCCGCACAGGACGTGAAAAGCGCCGTTTCGGATGCAAGGGATGCAGCTGAGAGCGCTGCCGATGAAACAGAAGCGTCGGCTGCAGCAGCCGCTGCCGAGAAGAATCCTGCCGCTGCGAAGACGAAGGCAAAGGGCAAGGATGCCAAGCAGGGCACGAAAAATGACGATGCCAGCGATGTCAAGGATGATGCAGCAGCCATCACAGACGATGGCACGGACATCCTCGCGGAAGCCGCGCAGGCGGCGCTCGATGCGAAACTCGTGCTTGCGCAGGCTGTCGTGGGAAATGAGAATGGTGTGCAGGATGTGACGGTGACCGCAGCCGAAACGGCTGGTTCGGTCGAAGACATCGCACAGGCCCTGCTTGACGCATCATCCTCCACGCCGTCCGCGCAGTCGTCGCTCCAGACGCTCGTGCCGCAGGATGCATCGAAGGGGCAGGCGCAGAAAGCCATGCTCGCGATGCTCTCCGGGCAGAACGTCGAGACAGAGGCGGCGTCGGATATGACGGCAGCGACGACGCAGCAGGCTCCGCAGGCGCAGAACTTGCAGAACGCCGTGCAGATGCCGCAGACGCAGACGAGCGCATCGATGCAGCAGCTGCTCGCACAGATGTCTCCTGTTACGGATGCTTCGCAGACGTCTCAGCAGTCACTAGCCGAGCTTCAGAGCCTTTCGTCGCTGAACACGGCGAACCTCGCGCAGCAGGCGCAGACGCTTTCGCAGCAGATCATGCAGGCGCCGCAGATGGAAACGCAGGCAGCCGCATCGGCCGCACCGCTCTTCCAGCAGGCAGCGGCGTCGACGAACGATACGCAGACCGTGAAGACGAGTGATTTTGCAAATCTTCTCGGAACGGACGTCACGCACGCATCCGCGAGCGACCTCTCGCTCACCCAGCAGGTAGTGGCGACGCCGCAGAATGGCGGCAGCAGCCTTGGCGATTTCCTGAATGGGGGGAGCCAGTCGTCCGGCCAGGCGATGGCAGAGATGCTCCAGACGTCAGACGGCACCGTGACCGTTACGCAGCTTCCCGAGGAAGCGGCCTTTGACAAGGCGCCGACGGCGCAGGGGGATGTCCCGACACAAGCCGGTATGCTTACGAGCTTCTCGCAGACGCTCCAGAACATCGATGGCACGCAGCAGGCGCAGACCGCGCAGGCAGCACAGCAGCCGCAGACGGATTATGACGTCCCGCAGCAGATTGTTGACCAGGCGCGCCTCATCCAGCGCGGGCAGGATACCGAGATGGTCATCCACCTGAAGCCGGAACACCTCGGCGACCTGACGCTCCGCGTGTCCGTCGGCGTCGATGGCGCGGTCAATGCCTCGTTCCACTCGAACAACGCAGAGGTCCGCACCATCATCGAGAACACGCTCGTCCAGCTCAAGCAGGACCTCAACGACCAGGGCATCAAAGTCGACAACGTCGGCGTCTACGCCGGCCTCGCCGATGGCGGCCTGCCGCAGGACAGCGGCCAGCAGGGCTGGCAGCAAGGCAGCTCGCAGGGCCAGCATCACTCGACGCAGGAAAGCGCCGAAGCCTTTGAAGACGGGCAGGAACTCGCAGCGGCACTCGCCGCGCAGAAAGAAGGAAACGCAGCCACGGACGGCGTTGACTATCGGGTCTGAGAGATCCGAGGGAGGTAACCAATATGTCGAATTCACTCAATACCGTCACTGTGAACGGCGTGACCTACACGGCCGAAGACTACGCGAAGCAGCAGGCATCGTCGTCTTCTTCCGTCGCGGGCGGTTCGCTCGGCAAAGACGCATTCCTGCAGCTGCTTGTCACGCAGATGCAGTACCAGGATCCGCTCGATCCGCAGGATAACAGCGAATACCTCGCGCAGCTCGCACAGTTCTCCGCACTTGAGCAGATGACGAATGTTGCCGAAGCACTCGAAAAGACGAACACGCTCGTCAGCAACATGGACACGAGCGTCCTCGTCGGCCAGCTCAGCTCCATGATCGGTCAGGATCTGCAGTGGACGACGGAAACGGCGAAGAAGAATGCGGATGGCACGGCAGTCACCGATGCGAATGGCAAGGCCGTCACGGAAAAGACAACGCACGAAGGCACGGTCACGGGCGTCAGCATCTCGGACGGCTCGCCGACAATCATTGCGAAGGGCTCGGATGGTTCGACGTACCAGGTCGCCATCAGCGACGTCACGCGCGTCGGCAGCGGCACGACGAGCAGCAGCACGTCATCTTCCACGAGCACGACGACGAAATAATATCGGAGGGAAGGAACGTGGCGAACCCGATTTATTTCAGCACGCAGCCGCTCCTGCCCATCCAGCCGCAAACGACCGGCATCAGCCGGCAGGCAGCGCAGACCGCGCGCACGAAATCTGGCGATTTCGATGCGATGCTCTCCGCCGCCAAGGAGCGAGTTCTCTTTTCTGCCCATGCGCAGGCGCGCATGCAGGAACGGGGCATCGAGCTCTCAGAGGAAAGCCTCCGGAAACTCGATACAGCCGTCTCCGATCT
>ONJV01000243.1 GCA_900318215.1 uncultured Veillonellaceae bacterium | reverse complement strand
GCGGATGCCTGGAGGATGACCGGGGACTTCAGTTCAGCAGCAGCTTCCGTGATACCCTGGACGATCTCCATGTTGTTGACGTTGAAAGCGCCGATGGCGATGGCGAGGGAGTCGACGCCCGTCTCTTTGACGAACTCTTCGACTTCTTCCGGCTGCGTGTAAGCTGCATCATGCGCAGCAACCTTCACATCGTCCTCGATGCCGGCGAGCTTGCCGAGCTCTGCCTCGACGACGACGCCGTGCTCGTGTGCGTAAGCAACGACTTCCTGCGTGCGCTTGATGTTCTCTTTGAACTCATACTTGGAGCCATCATACATGACGGACGTGAAACCGTCATCGATGCAGGCTTTGCACGTCTCAAAGTCCGGGCCGTGATCGAGGTGCAGGGCGACAGGAATGTCGTTGACCTCGAGGGCAGCGAGGACGAGATGACGGAGATACGGGGCGGATGCCTGGAGGATGACCGGGGACTTCAGTTCAGCAGCAGCTTCCGTGATACCCTGGACGATCTCCATGTTGTTGACGTTGAAAGCGCCGATGGCGTAGCCGCCCTCGTAAGCTTTCTTGAACATTTCTTTCGTTCCAACTAATGGCATTTTACATTACCCCCTAGAATTTATGTCCACGCAGAAAAGCGCAGTCGCATCCCTCGTGAACTCATGAACTTTGTTTATTATACCATAGAAACGGCTTCTCGTGTATAGGGTCAGATGACTTTTTTAAAGAATTTGGCAAGGATTTGCTGGAAATCCTCGGGCGGCGGCGCGGTGATGCGGATGTCCTGTTTCGTGATGGGATGGCAGAACGTGAGCTCGGCGGCGTGGAGCGCCTGGCGGCCGATGAGCGGGCTCGGCGTGCCGTAGAGGTCGTCGCCGAGGAGCGGGCAGCCGAGCGAGGAAAGATGCACGCGAATCTGGTGCGTGCGGCCGGTCTCAAGCCAGAGCCGCACGTAGGAAAGCGGCTGGCCGTCGGCCTCAGCCTCGCCGAGCACTTCATAATGCGTGCGCGCGGGCTTGCCGCCTTCGCTTTCGGGCAGGATGCGCTGCTCGACGATGCTCCAGGGCACGCCGCCGATGGGCCTATCGATCCAGCCTTCGCGCGCGGGTAGTTTGCCGCAGGCAATCGCGAGGTACGTGCGGTGGAAGAGCTTTTGGATGCCGTTCTTCGTCAGCATGTGCTGGAGTTCGGGCTCCTTGGCAATCAGGACGAGGCCTGTCGTGTCGCGGTCGAGGCGGTGGAGCGAGTGAAAATGGTGCGTGAGTCCTTTTTCCTGATAGTAGCCGAGCACGCCGTTCGCGAGCGTGCCGTGCGGCGTGTGGTGGAGCGGGTGGACGAGCATGCCCGCGGGCTTATTGACGGCGAGCAGCCAGTCGTCTTCGTAGCGGATGTCGAGCGGGATGCTTTCGGGAATCATCGGGAAAGCGCCGGGCGGTTTCTGCCGTTCGCTTTCAAAGGTCAGGACGTCGCCCGTGTGCACGATGGTATGCTTTGCGTTGACGCGCGCGCCGTTATAGCGGAACGAGCCATTGTGCTTGATGCGCTTCCACTGCGACTTCGACATGCCGTAGCGCTTGATGAGATACGTCTCGGCAGGGAGCTCGGTCTCGCCTTCGCCGAGCTGGATGGTCAGGTGCATCATTTCGATAAATCCCCGGTTGCCTTTTCCGCCGTTTCCCCTGCCGGCGTGAATGGTTCGCCGCGCAGGCGCGCGATGATGCGGAACGTGATGGAAAGCAGGATGGCGACGATGGTCGCAAGCGCCATGCCCTTGAGCGTGACGGTACCAATCGTGATGCTGGCCGTCGAGACGCCGATGCCCATGACGATGGACGTCAGCAGCAGGTTCATCGGCTGGTTGTAATCGACTTTCGCCTCGACGAGGATGCGGATGCCGGAGGCTGCAATCAGGCCGAACAGCAGCATCGAGACGCCGCCCATGACAGGCGCCGGGATGCTCTGGATGAGCGCCGCGAGCTTGCCGAGGCACGAGAGCAGGATGGCGAAGCAGGCCGCGCCGCCAATGACCCACGTCGAGAAGACGCGCGTGATGGCGAGGACGCCGATGTTCTCGCCGTACGTCGTGTTCGGCGTCGAGCCAAAGAAGCCGGAGATGATGGTCGAGAGGCCGTTGCCGAAAATGGAGCGGTCGAGGCCGGGGTCTTTCGTGAGGTTGTGGCCGACGATGTTGCCCGTGACGATGAGGTGGCCGATGTGCTCGGCGATGACGACGAGCGAGGCGGGCAGGATGATGAGGATGGCACCGGGCTCGAAGACGGGATGGTAGAACGTCGGCAGTGCGAACCACGACGCATTTTCGACGAGGCTCCAGTCGACGATGCCGAACGCCGAGGCGATGACGTAGCCCGAGACGACGCCGATGAGAATCGGGATGATGGAAAGGAAGCCCTTGAACGCGACGGATGCGATGATTGTGATGGCGAGCGTCAAGAGAGACACCGTAATCGTCGTCATATCGGGCGTCTCAGCCGTGAGACCGGCCATGCCCGCGGCCGTCGGCATGAGCTCGAGGCCGATGACGGCGACGATGGCGCCCATGGATGCAGGCGGGAAGATGACGTCAATCCAGTTCGTGCCGATGGCGCGGATGATGAGGCCGACGGCGCAGAACACGCAGCCGACGACGATGAAGCCGCCGAGCGCGGCCTCGTAGCTGTACTGCGCGAGCACGAGGAAGACCGGGGAGAGGAACGCGAAGCTCGAGCCGAGATACGCAGGAATCTTCCCTTTGCAGAGCACGAGGTAGAGGAGCGTGCCGATGCCGTTGAAGAGCAGGATGGTCGCGGGATTCACATGGAAGAGAATCGGCACGAGCACGGTCGAGCCGAACATCGCGAAGAGATGCTGGAGGGAAAG
Organism: uncultured Veillonellaceae bacterium; assembly: GCA_900318215.1. Classification (GTDB taxonomy): domain Bacteria; phylum Bacillota; class Negativicutes; order Selenomonadales; family Selenomonadaceae; genus Selenomonas_C. The sequence continues at coordinate 965 of ONJV01000243.1, read as the reverse complement.
CGGGATGGTTTCGAGGAGCGGCAGCCGTTCCTCGACGCCGATGGCGCGTCGCTGGGTCATGAAACAAGACTCCTTCTATAATAGAATGAAAAACATCTTCCTCACGCTACCATAACTTCGGACATTTGTCCAGAAAGAATCCAGAAAGAATCGGGATGCCCATCCCGAATGAACAATTTTACATAAAATACAATATTCGTGTAGACAGGACACGGAAAGTTTTGTATAATAGGCGTTAATTGGTTGTCAAGCCGCTGGCAGAGGGCAGCCAAGCATCCTAAGACATCAGCAGGGGGAGAATCATGGCGCTTATCGTAAAGAAATTTGGCGGCAGCTCCGTTGCCACCACGGAAAAGATCATGAATGTAGCCAAGAGGGTCCTGGCCGAGAAGAAGCCGGGCGACCAGATCGTCATGGTCGTGTCCGCTATGGGCGACACGACGGATGACCTCATCAAGCTCGCGCACGGCATCAACAAAGATCCTTATCAGTATACACGCGAAATGGACATGCTCCTGACGACGGGCGAGCAGGTGTCAATCGCGCTTCTCGCGATGGCGTTCAAGACGCTCGGTGCGAAAGCCATTTCGCTGACGGGCCCGATGGCCGGCATGCAGACGAACTCCGTCCACACGAAGGGCCGCATCGTCGATATCGAGCCGGAGCGTGTCAAAGAGGAGCTCGACAAGGGCAACATCGTCGTTGTGGCAGGCTTCCAGGGCGCTGACCAGAAGATGGACCCCGTGACGCTCGGCCGCGGCGGTTCCGATACGTCGGCCGTCGCGCTCGCGGGCGCGCTCAAGGCCGACAGCTGCGAAATCTTCACGGACGTCGACGGCATCTACACGGCTGATCCGCGCATCGTGAAGAATGCGCGCAAGATGAAAGAAATCACGTACAACGAGATGCTCGAGATGGCACGCCTCGGCGCTGGCGTCATGCAGCCGCATTCCGTCGAGATGGGC
>ONJV01000029.1 GCA_900318215.1 uncultured Veillonellaceae bacterium | reverse complement strand
GGGCAGGAACGGCGGCGCGGATGCGGCGCGGCGGGCGGAGTTCGAGTACGAGATTCCCGTCGCCGATGCCCGCGCCATGCTCGCGCTCTGCGAGCCGGGGCTTTGCGAGAAAGTCCGCCATGTCGAGCGCGCGGCTGACGGTCATGACTGGGAAATCGATGTCTTTCATGGAAAGAACGAGGGTCTCGTCGTCGCCGAGGTGGAACTCGGCAGCGAAGACGAGATGTTCGAGCGGCCAAGCTGGCTCGGAGAGGAAGTCACGGGCGACAAGCGCTATTATAATTCGTGCCTCGCGCAGAACCCCTATACGGAATGGAAGCTCATCATGGAATTTTCTGACGTCATCCAGAACCGCTATGCCTGCAAGAAATTCGACGGCACGCCCGTCGCGAAGGAGGCGCTCGACGCCATCCTCGCGGCCGGCCGCCTCGCGCCGACAGCAAAGAACTTGCAGGAGCAGCATGTCTATGTCATCCAGTCCGAGGAAGGGCTCAGGAAAATCGACGAGCTCACGCCCTGCCGCTACGGCGCGCCCGTCGTGCTGCTCGTTGCGTTTGATACGACGAATGTCTTTACGTATCCGGGGGATAAGTACAAAAGCGGCGTTGAGGATGCGACGATTGTTGCGACGCATCTCTGCCTCGCGGCGACAAACGTCGGTATCGAGAACTGCTGGCTGAACTTCTTCGACCCCGACAAGGCGAAAGAGCTTTTCGGTCTGCCCGAAAACGAGCAGGTCGTCATGCTCCTCGACCTCGGCCACGCCGCCGACGTCCCGGCCGGAAAGCCGTTGAAAAATCATACAAGCCGCAAGCCCATCGATGAAACCGTAACATATCTTTAAGTGACAGCCTCCCTCATTGAGGGAGGGGGACCGCGAAGCGGTGGTGGGAGTAGTAGGATGCGATAGCCTGACAAGAATACAGTCGTCACTAAAGTCTTTAGCAACGTTCAGTATAGCTGTTTGTCTCCAGCACCTAACTACTCCCCCAGTCAGCTTCGCTGACAGCCCCCTCTTGAGGGGGCCTGGCTCTTAACTTAATGACATTGCCCTCTGAGAGGGAGGCAAGGAGTTTTCCATGCTCGAACTTCTCAATTTGAATGTAAAGCAACGTTCCGTCGCCGAAAATCTCGACGCCCACATCCTCCTGACCGCCCCAGCCGGTACGGGCAAGACGGATACGCTGGCTTACCGCATCGCGAACATCCTCGATGCCGGGCGTGCGGAGCCGGAGGAAGTGCTCTGCCTGACGTTCACGAACAAGGCATGCCAGGAGATGCGCGACCGCATCGAGCTGCGGGCGGGCGAGCCGGGGAGCCGCGTCTGCGTGCGGACGTTCCACAGTTTCTGCTACGATGTCATCAAGTCCGAAGCCAAGCGCCATTCCGACCTTTTCACGGATTTCGTCATCTTTGACGAATCCGACTGCCGCACGCTGATTCGCGACCTCATGGGCGAAGAACTCGACGTCCCGGCTGCGACGCTCGCACGCCTGCTGGCGTTCACGAAGGAAAAGCTCGCTGTCTGGGACATCCTGACCGGCGACCCCGCCGCCGATGCGAAGGCCGTTGTCGCACGCATCTATCGCGAGGCGAAAGACGACCTCGCCGCCATCTGCGTCGATGACCATTACCAGCGCCTGCCGCGCCTCGTCGAGGGCTGGCAGGTCTGGGGCGCGTCGTTCCTGCGGCGCTACGACATGCGCCTGCAGGAGGCGCACGGCCTCGACTTTACAGACCTCATCGTGCGGGCGAAGCGGCTGCTGCGCGAGCGCGAAATCGCGCAGCGCTGGGCCGCGCGGTTTCAATACATCAACATCGACGAGGCGCAGGACACGAGCACGCTCGAATACGGCATCCTCGAGCGCATTTTCGGCAAGAGCAAGATTTTGCTCGCAGGCGACCTGTTCCAGACGATTTACGGCTGGCGCGGCTCGCATCCCGAGGTCGTCGTGCGCCGCTTTGAGGAAACGCATCACCCGGAAAAGATTGTCCTTTCCGAAAACTACCGCTCGACGCGCACGCTGCTCAAGGCGTCGTTCGGCGCGCTCGAGCGCTTGTTCCCGAAGCGTGTCGCCGAAGTCTATCCCGATGGTTTTGCGGCTGAGAGCACGGAGGAAGGCGCGCCTGTCGAGGTCAAGGGCGCGGCGGATTTTGCCGAGGAGGCGCAGTGGATTTACTATCGCATTTTGGAGCTCCCCGTGACGGATTATTCGCGCATCGCCATCCTCGTGCGCAGCAACCGCTATGCGAAGGAGCTTTCCGCACAGTTCCGCGCCATTGGACAGCAGACGAGCGGCGAGGCGCTGCCGTTTTTGCTCATTGACGACACGCGCTTCTTCCAGCGGCAGGAGGTCAAGGACGCGCTCGCGTTCCTGCGTCTTGCAGTCAACCGCCACGATGTCGCGAGCCTCATGCGCGTGCTCGGCCGCTATGTGCGCGGCGTGGGCCCTGCCGCCATCCGCACGATTTCATCGCAGGAGTACCGCCGCGCGGGCGTGCGCATGACAGACTACCTCGACCCGGCGGCCCGCGAGGCGGGCGACCCGTTTGCGTCGCTGCTCGATGCATTGGCGGCCGGCAACATCGTCGTCTTTGACGTCGAATCGACGGGCCTCGACACGGCGCATGACGAAATCGTACAGATTGCGGGCGTGCGCCTCGCGCCGGACGGCAGCATCGCGGAAAAATTCATGCGCTACCTGTGCCCGACACAGCCCATCAGCAAAGGGGCAGAGGATACGCACCACCTGACGATGGCGTTTCTGCGCGAGCATGGTGAAGCCCCCGCCGCCGTCCTGCGCGATTTCTGCGCGTTCGCGGCGGGCAGCGTGATTGTCGGACACAACGTCACGTATGACCTGCGCATCCTCGGCAGCCAGCTCGCACGCCTCGGCCTGCCGCCACTTGACTACCCTGTGTATTTCGACACGCTCGACATCTTCCGCCGCTTTCATCCGAATCTGCCGAACCACCGGCTCGAATACCTCGGCCAGGTCTGTGAAGTCACGCATGCCTCGTCGCATGACGCGTTTGACGACATCTGCGCGACGGCCGAAATCCTGCTCTACGCCATCGAGCACGACATCCGGCCGACGGCTGCGCCGCGCCGCGCCTGCATGGAAAAATATCTCGACATCTTTGCGCCGCTCGCGGAAAAGCTCACACTCCTGCGCGTGCAGGCGGCGGAGCTCCGCCCGTGGCAGACGCTCGGCCAGATTGTGCTCGAGACGGGCATGGCCGACTACTACAAGAAGCGCCACGAGGAAAACCGCATCGAGAACTTGCGCGACCTCTTCCGCCGCGCGAAGGAGCTCGATGACAAGGAGCTCCCGCCCGTCGATGCCGTCTACCAGTTCCTCAGGTACACGACGCTCTCGACGACGGACCTCGATGCATTGACGAAGAAAAAGAAGATTCCCATCATCACGATTCATCAGGCCAAGGGCGCGGAGTTCGACGACGTCTTCCTCGCGGGTCTCCAGCAGGGCACATTTCCCGGCCTGCCTGCGCTCAAGAAGAAAGACACCAGCGAGGAAAAGCGCCTGTTCTATGTCGCCATCACGCGCGCGAAGCGGCAGCTCTTCCTCTCGTGGTGCCAGTTCCGCTACGGCCATTACCAGCATGAAAGCGAGTTCATCCGCGCCCTGCCGCAGGATTGCGTGCGGCGGGTGTGATGGAAAAGTTTGCAAAGGAGTGGAATCCATGACAACAGAAGAACGACGGCAGGAGCTCCTGCAGCTCCTCACACGCGCGGACGGAGCCCGGACGGGGACGGAGCTCGCGAAAAAGCTCGGCGTGAGCCGGCAGATCATCGTGGGGGACGTCAGCATCCTGCGCGCCGAGGGCGCAAAGATTCTCTCGACGCCGCGCGGCTATCGGATGCTTGAAAAAAATCCGGGTGTCATCGAGACGGTCACTTGCCGCCATACGGCGGAGGAGATGGGCGCGGAGCTCGACGCGATGGTCGATAATGGCGTGACCGTGCGCGACGTCATTGTCGAGCATCCCGTCTATGGCGAGATTCGCGCCGACCTCATGCTCGAGAGCCGCCGCGATGTCGCGGCCTTCGTGCGGAAGATGGCAGCGGCTGGCGCGCCGCCGCTCTCGCAGCTCACAGACGGCATCCACCTGCATACCGTCGAGGCGAAGACGCGCGAAGAAATCGAGGATGCGCGGAAGGAACTTGCACGGCTCGGTTTTCTCGCGCTGGAGAAGATGGAAAGCGATGCTTGATTGCATCGCTTTTTTCGTATTGTGTCCGAAAGGCATATCGAATGGTAGACGCAACAGGACAGACGTGGTAGAATAAAGCGTATAGGTTTACACGAAAGGACGTTGCTTTTTGACGGACATATTGAAGGAAATGCATGTCTGGATGACGGCCTACATGAAATCGTTCTACACGGCGGACGAAGAAGTCATGCAGGGCATCCGCATCAAGGAAGTCCATACGGGCTACGTGACAGGGCACATGGTGGCACTCGCAAAAGAGCTCGGGCTCGATGCGCACGACCAGGCGCTCGCTGAAATCATGGGGCTCTTTCATGATGTCGGGCGCTTCCGCCAGTACATGCTCTACAAGACATTCAACGACGCGCAGTCGGAGGACCATGCAGCACTCGCGCTCACGGTGCTCTCGGAGCTGCCATTCATGAAAAAACTGGCCCCCGAGGACGAGGCGCTCGTGCGCTTTGCCATCGGCAACCATAACAAGAAGGCAATCGAGCCGACCCCCGACAAGCGCCGCCTGCTTTTCGCGAAGATGCTGCGCGATGCGGACAAGCTCGACATCTATCGCGTGCTCGCGCCGTTCCTCGACGAGAGCCATGCCGACGAGGCGCCGAAATTCATGGCGGGGCTCAAGAGCCAGCAGGTGACGGAGTCTTTCACGAAAGCGCTCGTGGAGGGCCATCAGGCGGACTACCATGCCATCCGCACGCATGGCGACCGCAAGGTCGTGCGGCTGTTGTGGGTCTATGACATCAACTTCGCTTGGACGATGCGCAAAATCGTCGAGCGCGGTTACATCGACCGCGTGATCCATGCGCTGCCGCATGGGCGCGAACTCACGGAGGGCTTCCAAAAGCTCAAAACTTACGTTGCAAAGAAATGCGCAGAGCAGGACAAGCTTGCGGATTTTTTATAAAAGATAAGGAAACAAGGGGAGAACATCATGGCGAACTTCATCCAGAACGAGATTGACGAAGACCTCAAGAACGGCAAATATACGACAGGCATCCACACGCGATTCCCACCCGAGCCGAACGGCTACCTGCATGTCGGCCATGCGAAGTCCATCTGCCTGAACTTCGGCCTCGCCGAAAAGAATGGCGGCCTCTGCAACCTGCGCTTCGACGACACGAATCCGACGAAGGAAGATGTCGAGTACGTCGATTCCATCCAGGACGACATCCGCTGGCTCGGCTTCAGCTGGGGCGACCGCAAGTTCTACGCTTCGGACTACTTCGACAAGCTCTATGACTTTGCAGAAAAGCTCATCCAGAAAGGCCTCGCCTATGTCGACGACCTCTCGGCCGAGGAAATCAAGGCATATCGCGGCACGCTGACGGAGCCGGGCAAGGAAAGCCCTTACCGAAATCGTTCGGTTGAGGAAAACCTCGATCTCTTCCGTCGCATGAAGGCTGGCGAATTCGCAGACGGCGCGAAGGTCCTGCGCGCGAAAATCGACATGGCGTCGCCGAACATGGTCATGCGCGACACGGTCATCTACCGCATCGCGCACACGACGCATCATCGTACGGGCGACAAGTGGTGCATCTATCCGATGTACGACTTCGCGCATCCGCTGTCCGATGCCATCGAGGGCATCACGCATTCCGTCTGCACGCTCGAGTTCGAGGAGCATCGCCCGTTCTATGACTGGCTCCTCGATTCCCTCGATTTCGACCCAATGACGCGCCCGCGCCAGATTGAGTTCGCGCGCCTGAACCTCACGAATACGGTCACGAGCAAGCGCAAGCTCCGCCAGCTCGTCGAAGAAGGCTATGTGCGCGGCTGGGACGACCCGCGCATGCCGACCATCTCGGGCCTGCGTCGTCGCGGCTATACGCCAGCGGCCATCAAATCGTTCTGCGAGGAAATCGGCGTCGCGAAGGCGAACAGCCTCGTCGATGTCGCGATGCTCGAGCACGCCGTGCGCGAAGACCTCAACGAGCATGCCGACCGCATCATGGCCGTGCTGCATCCGCTGAAGGTCGTGCTGACGAACGTGCCGGAGGACCATGAGGAAATGCTCGTCGCCGACAACAATCCGATGCACGGCGGCCACCGCTACGTGCCGTTCTCGCGCGTCATCTACATCGAGCAGGAAGACTTCATGGAAGAGCCGCCGAAGAAGTTCTTCCGCCTGAAGCCGGGCGGAGAAGTGCGCCTCAAGCACGCCTACATCATCAAGTGCGACGAGGTCATCAAGAACGAGGACGGCAGCATCCGCGAGCTCCACTGCTCCATCGACCCGGATTCGAAGACGGGCGGCAAGACGGCGAACCGCAAAATCAAAGGCACGATTCACTGGGTCGCGGCAAAGACGGCGCTCGACGCCGAGGTCCGCCTCTACGACTACCTGATTGAGACGGATGAAGAGGGCAACGTGCCGAAAGACTTCATCGCAGCGCTCAACAAGAACTCGATGGAAGTCGTCGAGCACGCCTTCATCGAGCCGTCCGTGCGCTATGCGGCGCCCGAGACGCATTACCAGTTTCTGCGCGAAGGCTATTTCGTCGTGGACAAGGACACGACGCCCGGCCACCTCGTCTTCAACCGCGTCGTCGGCCTGCGCGACAGCTGGGCGAAAGCGAAGAACAAGGGCTGATTTCACACGCTGAAAAACAAAACTACATACAGGAGATGAAACCGGATGTCGAAGATTCCGAAGAACCTCACGGACAAAGACATGCTGAAGAACTGGGTCGAAGAGGAAACCGTCGAAGACAAGTTCCTCCGCGCCGAAAAAATCGAGGACAAGAAGCGCCGCGAGCGAGCGGGCATCGAACCGCCCGCCGAGCTCGCGCGCGCGGGCCTCACGCGGCAGCTCACCGAGGAACTCGGCAAGGCGCTCACGGAGCTCAAGATGCAGCTTTCGCTCAAGGGTGCAAAAGACATCACGTACAAGGTGAAGAATGACGGCACGAAGATCGTCATCACGCCGAAGTACACTCTCTGAGACAACAGATGAAATACGAGCAGATGAAAAAGGTCACACGGGTTCATAAGGAAAGAAGTGGATGCAGATGAGTACCACGACGATTGCCGTGATCATCTTTGTCGCAGCATATGCGTTGATTATTTCCGAAAAAGTCCATCGTACCATCGTCGGCATCGTCGGTGCGTCGCTCATGATTCTCTGCGGCGTCATCGACCAGGCGACGGCCATCAGCCATATCGATTTCAACACGCTCGGCCTGCTCATGGGCATGATGATTATCGTGAACATCACGAGCGAGACGGGCCTTTTCAACTTCCTCGCCGTCTGGGCGGCCAAGAAGGTCGAGGCGCAGCCCATCAAGCTGCTCGTTGCGCTCTCCCTTCTGACGATGGTCTGCTCGGGCCTTCTCGACAACGTCACGACGGTGCTCCTCACGGTGCCGATCACGTTCGGCATCACATCGCAGCTCAAGGTCGACGTCAAGCCGTACCTTATTTCCCAGATTCTCGCGTCGAACATCGGCGGCACGGCGACGCTGATTGGCGACCCGCCGAACATCATGATCGGCAGCGCCGTCGGCCTGAACTTCATGGATTTCGTCGCGAACCTCACGGGCATCGCGTTCATCATCTTCATCGTCGTCGAGCTCGTGCTGATTGCGCTCTATCACAGCGAGCTCAAGACGCAGCCCGAGCTCCAGGCAGAAGTCATGAAGATGGATGCAAGCAAAGAAATCAAGGACGCATCGCTTTTGAAGCGCTGCCTCGCCGTCATCTTCCTGACCATCGGCATGTTCGTGCTGCACGGCACGCTCGGCCTTGACACGGCGACGTGCGCGCTGTCGGGCGCGGGCCTGCTGCTGCTCATCACGTACACGCGCAACGAGGCCATGATCGGCAAAGTCCTCTCGAAAGTCGAGTGGCTCGCCATCTTCTTCTTCGCCGGCCTGTTCGTGCTCGTCGGCGCGCTCGTCGAGACGGGCGTCATCAAGATGCTCGCGGCTGAGGCCATCAAGATTACGAATGGCAGCGTCAATGCGACGGCTATGCTGATTCTCTGGATGAGTGCGATTGCGTCGGCGTTCATCGACAACATCCCGTTCGTCGCGACGCTGATTCCGCTCATCAAGGACATGGGCCAGATGGGCCTCACGAACCTCGACCCGATGTGGTGGAGCCTCGCGCTCGGTGCCTGCCTCGGCGGCAACGGCACGCTGATCGGCGCGAGCGCCAACGTCGTCGTCGCCTCGATGGCGGCGCGCCGCGGCAAGGCCATCTCGTTCATCGAGTTCATGAAAGTCGCGTTCCCGATCATGATTCTGACAATCATCATCTCGAGCGCCTATGTCTGGCTGCGGTATCTCTGATGTGAACATTTCCCGAAGCGGACGGCTTGCCGCCCGCTTTTTTCTGACAGAAAGCTCAATAAGCAAGAAAGGAACCTTCATGGATCAGAATGAAAGAAAAGAAGCCCTCGACAAAGCGCTCAAGGGCATAGAGAAAGATTTCGGCAAGGGCGCCATCATGCGCCTCGGCGATGCGAAGGCGAACATGAACGTCGAGGTCATCCCGACGGGCATCCTGCCGCTCGACATCGCGCTCGGCGTCGGCGGCATCCCGCGCGGACGCATCATCGAAATCTACGGCCCCGAGTCGTCGGGCAAGACGACGGTCACGCTGCACATGATTGCTGAGGCGCAGAAGAATGGCGGCATCGCGGCATTCATCGATGCCGAGCATGCGCTCGACCCTGTCTATGCGCAGCACCTCGGCGTCGACATCGACAACCTGCTGATTTCGCAGCCGGACAGCGGCGAGCAGGCGCTCGACATCGTCGAGGCGCTCGTCCGCAGCGGCGCCATCGACCTCATCGTCGTCGATTCCGTCGCGGCGCTCGTGCCGAAAGCCGAAATCGAGGGCGAGATGGGCGACAGCAACGTCGGCCTGCACGCCCGTCTCATGAGCAAGGCCATGCGCAAGCTCACGGGCATCATGAGCAAGATGCGGACGGCCGTCGTCTTCATCAACCAGATTCGTGAGAAAGTCGGCGTCATGTTCGGCAACCCCGAGACGACGACGGGCGGCCGTGCGCTGAAGTTCTATGCATCCGTGCGCCTCGACGTGCGCCGCGTCGAGGGCATCAAGCAAGGGCAGGAGTTCATCGGCAACCGCACGCGCATCAAGGTCGTCAAGAACAAGGTCGCGCCGCCGTTCAAGCAGGCGGAGTTCGACATCATGTACGGCGAGGGCGTCTCGAAGCTCTCGTGCGTCCTCGACATGGCCGTCGACCTCGACATCGTCGACAAGAGCGGTGCCTGGTTCTCCTATGGCGGCACGCGCCTCGGCCAGGGCAAGGAAAATGCGAAGAAGACCATCGCAGAGACGCCGGGCATGTACGAGGAACTCGAGCAGAAAGTCCGCGACAAGCTCATGAACAGCGAAGACGCGGACGGCAAGGACAAGAACGATGCCAAGGATGCCAAGGATGCCAAGGACGCCAAAGGCAAGGGCGCGAAAGATGCTGCGGCAAATCACGCCGCTGCCGGAGCTCCCGCGGGCGCTGACGCATGACGCAGCGCATGGAACTGCCGTCCGAAGATGAGGTCGGCGGAAAGGCAAAGAAGGCGAAAGGGCCGAAGACGGCATTGATGTATGCCGTCGACCTGCTCGCACGGCAGGAGCAGAGCAGCGCGAAGCTCCGCGAAAAGCTGGGGCGCAAGGGCTATGAAGAAGAAGAAATCGAAGCCGCGCTCCAGCGCCTCATGGAACTGCATTATCTCGATGATATTGGTGCCTGCCAGCGGCAGTTCGACTTCCTCTATGAGGAAAGCCGCAGCTCCGTACGGCAGATTGTGGCAAAGCTCTTGCAGCGCGGCTTCGAGAGCTCGATGATAAAGGATTGCATCCCGTCCGATACGTATGAGCGCGAGAAAGACGCGGCTTTCCGCGTGCTCGCGCTCAAATACCGGAAGCCTGCCGACCCGCGCAAGATGATGGCGAACCTCTATCAGAAAGGCTTCGCTGTGGACGCCGCGCGGGCGGCCGTCGAAACATTTATCGCGCAGATGGCGGAGCGCCAGGATGGCGCAGAGGATGAAGGAAGGAGATAACGACTATGGGAAATTTCAGTTTTGACAAGGAGAGCCTGCGGCAGAACTTCTTCACGACAGAAGGACGTCTGAACCGCAAAGCGTTCATCATGCGCTTCTTCGGCGTCTCCATCTCGCTCGGCGTCTTTGCCTTCATCGTCTATGCGGCGCTTTATAACGGCACGGGCAGCAAGGACATCGCCGACGGCATCGCCATCTCGATTTCCGTCGTCGAAGCCTTCATCGTCTACACGCTGATCGCCCGCCGCCTCCACGACCTCGGCTACAGCAAGGTGCTCGCCGTCATCTACCTCGTCTACGGCCTCACACAGACAACGGTCATGAACTACCTGACGGACAACTTCGAGCCCGGCAGCATGCCCATCTACGCCTACCAGATTCTCTCGACCTGCGTCATCATCTTCCTCGTCTGCCTCATGTTCATGAAGGGCGTCAAGGGGGAAAACCGCTTCGGCAAGGATCCGCTGGGAGAATAAAAGGACATATAAAAATAGCGGCTGCGCACCAGATGATGCGCAGCCGCTATCTTTTTGCTGCTTACTGCGACAGTTTTGCAAATTCGTCGACTTTCTGGAGAGCCGCGCCGCTCTTGATGAGTTCGCGGGCTTTTTCGATGCCTTCTGCGATGCTCGCTGCCTTGCCGCCGAGATAGATGGCGGCACCGGCGTTGAGGAGGACGATGTCGGTCTTCGGGCCTTGGGCGCCCGAGAGGATGTCGCGCGTGATTTTTGCATTCTCGGCCGGCGTGCCGCCGACGATGTCCGCTTTCTCGCAGCGCGTGAAGCCGAAGTCCTCGGGTTTCACCGTGTAGCGCTTGAACCAGCCGTCCTTGAACTCGCAGACGCTCGTCGGAGCGCTCATGGAGAGCTCGTCGAGGCAGTCCTGGCCGTAGATGACCATGCCGCGCGTGACGCCGAGGTCGATGAGGACGTTCGCGAGCGGTTCGAGCAGCGCTTCGTCGTAGACGCCGAGGAGCATCATCTTCGGGCGCGCCGGATTCGTCAGAGGGCCGAGGATGTTGAAGACCGTGCGGATGCCGAGCTCCTTGCGGATAGCGCCGACATATTTCATCGAAGCATGATATTTCTGCGCGAACATGAAGCAGATGTTGATTTTCTCGAGGAGCTCGACGCATTTTTCTGGCGCGAGGTCGAGGTTGACGCCGAGCGCTTCAAGGCAGTCGGCCGCGCCGCTCTTTGAAGAGGCCGCGCGGTTGCCGTGCTTTGCGACCTTGATGCCGGCGGCTGCGATGATGAAGGCGGCCGTCGTCGAGATGTTGATGCTGCCCGCATGGTCGCCGCCCGTGCCGACGATTTCGAGGACGTCGAACGGCGCATCGACCGTGAGCGCATGGTCGCGCATGGCGGCCGCCGAGCCCGAGATTTCGGCGATGGTCTCAGCCTTCGTGCTCTTCGTCGAGAGCGCGGCGAGATAGGCCGCGTTCTGCACCTGGCTCGTCTTGCCGCTCATGATTTCGTTCATGACAGCGTAGGCTTCGTCGTACGTGAGGTCTTCCTTGCTGACAACTTTCTTGATGGCTTCTTCAATCATGCAGATCTCTCCTTTTGCCAGGGGCATCAAAAATCCCCGGCAGTCTCAGAAACTGCCGGGGACGAAACTGCCGCTTGGTCGCAAATGACATATTTGTTCTTCCGATAAGGATAGCACGGAGATACGGACTTGTCAAGATGGCAGCAGGCCACCTGTCCCTTAAGGTTGAATATGTCAACGATATAGGACTTTCAAACGTATGGATGTCAAAATAGGCAGGAAAATTTTCCTGCCTATTTTTTAAAAGAAAACATGTTTCCAGTTGAATTTCAGGAGGAAGTGTGTGTATAATATTCTCAGTGGGAAGACATAAACAGAAAGCCATGCAAATATGTTATAAGAGTTATGCTATAAGAGTTATAGAAATTGAAAGGGACGAATCGCATGAAGGAATGGAAGAAACAGGCAGCGGCGGCACTGGCCGTCTCGCTGGCCGCAGCGATGCCGGGCACGGCACTGGCAGCCGAAGCAGCCGAAGCACCAGAAACGGAAGACCAGGCAGCGGAAGTCGCGCAGATGAAGGAAGAAATCGCGGCCCTGACCGCGCGTCTGAGCGCGCTCGAAAAGCAGCTCGACGAAGCACAGAAAGCCGGCAAGGCAGACGACAAGAGCAAGGAAGAAAAGAAGAAGGGCGCATCGGAACTCCAGTGGTCTGGCTCGACGAAGATGGGCTACATGTACAATCAGGATAAGAAGGGATCCGTAAAGTCGGAAATCCGCCTGAAGGCAAAGACGAAGGTCGATGACACCTACGATGTCGCGTTCGGCCTGAAATTCAAATCGACCTCGGAGGAGCCGGTGCCCGCGACCGTCGATCCGAATGACCCGAAGCATGTCCGTGACGGCCATGCATCGGAAAAGAACAAGGTCAAGCTCGATGAGGCATCCATCGGCCGCGCGTTCGGCCCCGTCTACCTCAAGGCCGGCGTCCAGTCGGCGACGGTCGGCGAAGGCCTCTGGATTGGCAAGAGCAGCCTGAACATCTTCTCGGGCAAGTACGACATGACGCCGCGCGATTCGCTGTTCGTCGGCTATGGCCGCGACTCGCAGGATTATCTCGCTGAGAACGAGAAGACGCAGTCGCGCCTCCTGAAGTTCGTCGATTACCAGCATCATTTTGGGAGCGATGCGATGGCGGGCATCTACCTCGGCGCGCAGCAGCCGGACCGCTATCTCGGCGTGTATGGCGAGACGCCGCTCATCGGCAAGCTCAGCCTTGCGGGCGAGTTCGTCCACAACACGAATACGGACAAGCCGGACGAAAATCACAACCATTATGGATATGTGTATCGCGGCTCGAAATCCGACACAGACGGCTATTTCCTGAGCCTTGCTTACGGCCAGGCGAAGAAGAAGGGCGACTTCCGCGCAGCCGTCAACTATTTCAATGTCGATCAGAACCTCTTCATGGATGACGGCTATACCGCATTTGATGACTATGTGACGAATGACGGCCTGCTCGGCTTCGGCCTCGTGCTCGACTACATGACGAGCAACCATACGAAGCTCTCGCTCGAGCGCTACTGGGCGCATACGAAGCCCGTGGCTGGCAACGTCGACCGTGACGGCAACGAGCTTCCCGAGTCGCCGTATTACACGACGTACGTGAAGTTCACGTCGAAATTCTGATGGAGGATTTGTCGTTTTTGAGAGAGGGATAATCATGGGAAATCGTTCGAAAAAAATGGTCTGCGGCGCTGCCTTGCTGGCAGCAGGTCTCTGGATGGCGCAGGGAAATGCGCCGACAGCGCTGGCGGCGGAAGCAGCGGCGCAGCCAGGGCACCTCGTGGAGCAGGAACAGCCGGAGAACTTCGAAGGCTTTGTCTGGCGCATCGACAGCGAGGGCAAGGAGCTGCCGCGCAATTTCCGCACGTCGGAGGGCGCGTTCCAGGCGCCGGATGAGAAGTATCAGCTCGATGCTTCGTACCAGCCGTCGCGGAAAGGCCTCGACACGCTTCGCGCCTCGGGCAGCGCGCAGTGCTCGCCTGATGAGATGAAGGCGCTTTATACAGAGCTCCGGAAGCATACGGATGGCCCGATCTATGACATGGACCTGCGGCAGGAGTCGCATGGCTATCTCGATGGCACGGCCGTGAGCTGGTATGGCGAGCGCGACTGGGCGAACCTCGGCAAGAGCCAGCATGCTGCGCTTCGCGATGAGGCAAAGCGCCTCGAAGCGGCTGTCGGCAAGACGGTCTACATGGCAGAGCTCGGCAAGGACAAGCTGCCAGTCGGCGGCAAGGTCGTGCGCGTGCATCAGGCGGAAAGCGAGCAGCAGGTCGCAGAGGCAGCGGGCTTCCGTTATTTCCGCATCGCGGCGACCGATCATGTCTGGCCGAGCGAGGAGAACATCGACCGCTTCATCGCTTTCTACCGCACGCTGCCGAAAGGTGCCTGGCTGCATTTCCACTGCGAGGCCGGCGTCGGCCGCACGACGGCGTATCTCGACATGTACGACATGATGCGCAATCCGGATGTGTCGTTCAAGGACATCACATATCGCCAGCACGAGCTCGGCGGGTTCTACTATGGCCCGTACAACGTGAAGCCGAAGGAAGGCAAGGACAACTGGAAGCGGCCGTACTATTTCGACAAGGCGGCCATGATGCAGAAATTCTATGAATACGTGCAGGCGAACCATGCAACGGGCTACGAGACGAGCTGGTCTTCATGGCTGAAAACGCAGAAATGAAGAAATAAATCGGAAAGGCAGGAGAACATCAAATGAAATGGTTTGACGATATGCGGGTCTCGCTGAAGATTCTGGTACTGACGGTCATCGCGGCCATCGCGCTGTTTTCCGTCGGCTACACGGGCTACAGCATGCTGGATGATTCGAACTACCGCATGAGCAAGATGTACAACCAGAAGCTCAAGAACGTGCAGATGCTCGGCGAGCTCAAATATTTCATGCGCGACATGCAGGTGCATGAGCTGAACCTCGCCGACAGCACGGAAACGGCCGTGCAGGACAAGAACCGCAAGACCATCGAAAGCATCAACGACCGCTTCCATCAGACGATGGATGCGTTCAAGCAGAATACGACGGGACTCGATGGCGTCGAGGAGCGCGTGCAGGACATCGAGGCGAACTGGGAGAAGCTCTACCAGACGGGCAAGAAGATCGATGCACTGGCAAAGGACGGCAAGACGGATGAGGCGCGTGCGCTCTATTATGACGAAGGCCAGAAGAACAGCGCGGCGGTTGGCAAGCCTGTCAAGGAACTCTTCGAAATGACGAATACGAATGCCGAGGACGTCTACAACCGCAACCTCAAGAAGGCGGGCGAGGCGACGCGCAACATGCTGATCGAAGGCATCGTCGCGATGATTATCCTCGTCGTGATATCGCAGCTCATCGGCAAGGGCATTACGACGGCGCTCTATGAGATGAAGCGTGCCTGCGAGCGCCTGCGCGATGGCGATTTCCGCGAGAGCGAACGCCGCATCGTGCGCGGCGACGAGTTCGGCGACATGGCTGCGACCGTCGCCGAGATGCGCACGAGCATCAACAAGCTCATGCGCAGTACGAACGACTCGGCACAGCAGATCGCGGCGGCGAGCGAGGAGCTCACGGCAAGTTCGTCACAGTCGGCACAGGCGTCCGAGCAGGTGGCACAGTCCGTGCAGCGCGCAGCTGGCGCTGTGACGCAGCAGGAAGAAGAAGTGCAGGCGTCGTCGGAAGCCGTCGCGGGCGTCAGCACGGCCGTTGACAAGATGCACGGCCAGGCGACGCGCGTTGCGGCGCATGCTTCGGAGGCGCATGACCGCGCGGCTTCGGGCGGCACGGCCATCGAGGATTCTGTCGAGCGCATCCAGAACGCCGCGACGACGGTGCAGCAGTCGGCGCAGATCGTTGACAAGCTCGGCGAGAACTCGCAGGAAATCGGCAAGATTGTCGAGACGATTTCGA